>NZ_DJUM01000014.1:2339-5282 GCF_002440475.1 Exiguobacterium sp. UBA6282
AGTACGTTCAGCTTCCCTTTCCCGATCAACTTCTCGACGCCACGGCGACCGAGCAACCGGGCGATCCAAAAGCTGAGTAATCCACCCGTACCGGCACCAATAACATCAAGTAATGTCCCGAGCCACGGACCGTACGTATAGCCGCCAAAGACGGTCAAAAGACTCGCCGGAAAAAAGACGAGTGGTCGGACGGTATAAGCGAGCACATAGAGCAACATCCCTGTCAGACCTTGATTCCGTACCCAATCCGATAATGCTTGAATGTCGAATTGCTCCAACATTCCCGACATCCGGAAATACAGGAGCAATCCAAGTCCAAACATAAAATACAGCGTGATCGGGAGCCAGTCCCGGAGCCGTAGTTTCTTCATGACATCGTCGCTGGAGCAACGTAATAGAAAATCGACAGGAAGATCAACACACTACCAGCAAGGACGAACAGATGCCAAATCGCGTGGTTATACGGCAAGCGTGCCCAGACGTAAAAGATGACGCCGAGGGAGTACGCAAGTCCACCACCGAGGAGCAGTAAGAATCCTTGTAATCCAAGTGCTTCATAGATCGGCTTGATCGCAAACAGACAACACCAGCCGAGGATCAGATAAGACGCATTCGAGATCCAGACATATTTACCGGTCGAATAAAGCTTCCAGATGATGCCGAGCGTTCCGACACCCCAGACGATTCCGAGCAATGTCCAGCCGAGCGGACCACGGAGTGTGATTAAAGCGAACGGTGTATAACTACCGGCAATCAACAGATAGATGCCAGCATGATTCNNGAACCTTGTTTGCTTTCGTATGCATCAGCGAATGCATCAAGGTCGAGAACAGATAAAGGAGAATCATCGTTGCCCCGAAGATACTGACAGCAGTGACGTTCCAAGCGCTGCCGGATTTCGTCGCCTGCAGGATCAACATCACGAGCGCGACGATACTGAAAATGACACCCAATCCGTGTGTAATGGCACTGGCGATCTCCTCTTTCAAGGAGTCACCTTTTGCGAGTAGCTCTTCGATCGTTTCTTTCGATTGTTGCTTGATCGTTTGCTTAAGTTCTTTTTTGGTAACCAACCGAACACCTACTTTCTAATGACACAAGACTAACACTTTGATTATACGCTCTGAAGCGACAGCGTGCCTATCGAAAGATTCTGTCGATTTGATGACAACCGTCATCTGTTTGTCTTTTCCCGCTTATACAAAAATCCACACCGCCTTTGCGATGTGGATGTCGTTTACCATTGTTCAATATCCGGGCGATCCTTGAACGTCGATTTTGTACCGTGACGTTCGTTAAGGACGGCTTCGACTTCTTTGAATGAGACACCGCGCTCAGCGAGCAAGACCGTTAAGTGATACAACAAGTCTGCTGTCTCTTCTGCTAACGTATCGTTACCAGCGAGAACGACTTCAAATGCCTCTTCGCCGAACTTCTTCGCGATCTTCTCATATCCAGAAGCAATCAAATAGTTCGTATAGGATTCTGCTTCCTTCGCATCAATCTTCGCTTTGACGGTCTGTTCCAGTTCGTATAACATCGGGCACCTCCACTTCCGTATAGAAACAACTACGATTTCCTGTATGGCATGTCGGACCATTCGCTTTGACCGTGATCAAGAGACTATCTTGATCACAATCGATCCACATCCGTTTGAGTTCAAGCGTGTTCCCGCTCGTCTCGCCTTTCGTCCAAAGACGATTCTTCGTCCGCGAGAAGAAGGTGACGAGACCGGTCGCAAGCGTCTTATCATACGCCGCTTGGTCCATGAACCCGACCATCAAGACATCGTTCGTCTGCTCGTCGACGACGACGGCAGCGACGAGTCCTTTTGAAAAATTCAATGTCGTCATCGGACTTCGACTCCCCGTTCTTTGAGGTAAGCTTTTGTTTCTGGCATCGTGTACGTCGCTTCATGGAAAATCGAAGCAGCTAAGGCTGCGTCAGCTCCTGCCTCTAGCCCTTCAGCTAAGTGATCGAGCGTTCCGACCCCACCAGAAGCGATGATCGGCACGTTGACGACTTCACGTAGACGACGAATCAAGGCAAGATCATAGCCGTCCTTTGTACCGTCAGCATCCATCGACGTGACGAGTAACTCCCCGGCACCGAGCGCAACAGCTTCCTGTGCCCACTCGATTGCGTCACGTCCGACGGGTTGTGTTCCACCGTGTGAGAAGACACCCCATGAGTCACCCGTCTGTTTCGCATCGATTGCGACGACCGTCGCTTGGACGCCGAACAGGCGGCTGACTTCTTGGATCAGTTGTGGGTTTTGGAGCGCTGATGAGTTGAGTGAGACTTTGTCAGCACCGGCACGAATCAAGCGTTTCGCGTCTTCGATCGTCTTGATTCCGCCACCGACCGTAAACGGCATGTAGATGACTTCTGCGACGCGTTCGACGATATCAAGCATCGTCTCGCGCCCTTCTTGCGTTGCTGAGATATCGAGCAGGACGAGTTCGTCCGCTCCTTGCTCGTAATAGTATTTCGCGACGGCGACCGGGTCACCAAGATCACGTAAGTTTTGGAATTTGACCCCTTTGACGACACGTCCTTCCTTGACGTCAAGACAGGGAATGATTCGTTTCATCAACATACGCGTAACACCTCTTTTAAGGCGAGTGATCCGTCGAGCAATGCCCGACCGACGACCGCTCCGTCCATCCCGATCTCTTTGAGGCGCGCGACGTCATCAACGGTCGTCACACCACCAGAAGCGATCAATTCGACCCCTTCCCGCTTCAAACGATCGAGTCCATCAACGTCCGGTCCCATCATCATTCCGTCACGCGAAATGTCTGTATACAGGAACGTCTTGATGCCTTTGCCGATCAAGTGCGTCATCGCCTCTTCGAGCGTCCAACCGCTCGCTTCGAGCCAGCCGCGTGTTTGAACGATTCCTTCTTTTGCATCCAAGGCAACAGCCAGTTTATCACCAGC
>NZ_DJUM01000014.1:5365-23953 GCF_002440475.1 Exiguobacterium sp. UBA6282
TCAAGTGCAACGGTTCGCCGGCTTTCGCGCCATCAAGATCGATCAAGTGGATCGCTGTCGCCCCATCTTCCTTGAAGCGCTTCGCAATCGTCAACGCATCGCCGAAGAATGTCTGTTGGTCAAAATCTCCTTGCTTCAGGCGTACGGCCTGTCCGCTCATTAAATCGATTGCTGGGTAGAGTTGCATGTCGTCTCTCTCCATTCCTTCAGTAGTTTCAGTCCGACTTCGCCACTCTTCTCTGGGTGGAACTGCATCCCGGTGACTTGTCCTTTTTGAACGATCGCTGGAACAAGACGTCCGTATTCAACCGCGTCGACGATCCATTCTGGGTCACAAACAGCGCCGTACGAGTGGACGAAATAGACCGCTTCGCCGTGGTTCGTCAGCTGGTGCCAACCCATGTGCGGCAAGCGGACGTCGCTCGGTAGTTTTTCGATCGTTCCCGGTAAAATGCCGAGACCTTCCGTCAGTCCATCTTCGTCACTCGATTCAAAGAGCAGTTGCATCCCGAGGCAAATCCCAAGAAACGGTTTCTTTTCCGCTTGTTCTTTTAAGAAGTCGACGAGTCCCGTTTCCTTCAAGCGCTCCATTGCCGGTGCATAAGCACCGACACCCGGTAAGACGAGTGCTTCCGCTTGGTCGAGCAACTCCGTGTCACTCGTGACGATGACTGCTTCGCCGAGCTCCTTTAACGCCCGCTCGACATTCGCGATATTCCCGACGCCATAATCGACGATTGCTATCATTGATCAATCAACCCTTTCGTAGACGGTACCCCTTCGCTCGTCACGGCGACTGCCTGACGGACGGCTCGACCGAGTGCTTTGAACAACCCTTCGATCATGTGGTGTGTGTTCGAGCCATATAAGACTTCGGCATGAATCGTCATCCGGGCACTCCGTGATAAGCCTTGGAAGAACTCTTCTGCGAGTTCCGTATCAAAGTCACCGAGCTTCGGATTCTTGAAACTAGCACGGAAGACCGTGAACGGACGACCGCTGAAATCGAGCACGACCGACGCGAGTGTCTCATCCATCGGTACACGCGATTCGCCGTAGCGTTCAATCCCGGCTTTATCGCCGAGCGCTTCCGTCAACGCTGCCCCGAGGACGATCGCTGTATCTTCGACCGTGTGGTGCGCATCGATCCACGTATCACCTTTTGCTGTCACCTTCAGACCGATCCGGGCCTGAAAGGCGAATAACGTCAACATATGATCAAAGAACCCGACACCGGTCTTGATTTCAACCGGACCTCCTGCGAGATCGACCTCAACCTTGATGTCTGATTCTGCACTTACTCGTTCGCTTGCGCCACGCCGCATCGTAATTCCTCCTCTACACACGTTTCTAATACTTGCATCGCTTCTGGTGATCCACAACTGACACGGAAGGCTTGGTCAAACAAACGAATCCGTAACCCGGCGTCAGCACAACGCTGCGTAAAGCGTTCGGCTTCCGGATACTCGACATAGACGAAGTTCGCTGCACTCGGATACGTCTTGCCGATTGGCGCGAGAATCCGTTCAATTGCTTCACGGCTCGCATACGTTTCCTCTAAGACCCGATCGAGTTCCGGTTCTGCCATGATGGCGATGCCGACAGCTGCCGATAGACCAGAGACGTTATACGGTGATTTAATCTGTTCGATTTCTTCAATGATTTGTTCGCTCGCGATGACGAATCCGAGTCGAAGTGATGCGAGTCCGAACGCTTTCGAGAGCGTCCGTAAGATGATCGCTTTCGGATATTCCTCGAGTAGATGAAGCATCGACTGTTCGAGCGCGAAGTCGATATACGCCTCATCAATGACGACGTATTTGCCACTGTCGAGCAAGCGACGGATGTCTGCTTCCTTGCGAAGGACACCGGACGGATTGTGCGGGTGACTCAAGAAGATGATCTCCCCCGGTGCTGCGATCAATCCCTCGACGTCAAGCGCCATCTCGTCGAGTAGCGGTACGCGTTCGAACGGTGCCCGTGCCCGGTCAGCGTAGAACTGGTACATGACGAAGTCCGGTTCCGAGGCGATGACTGGCATCCCGGGTCCGCCGTAGCGGGCACATAAGTAGCCGATCAACTCGTCCGAGCCGTTCCCGGCGACGAGTTGCGTCGGACGGACACCGGCATACGTCGCGTACGACGCCTTGACTTGATCGATGATCTCGACAGGATATTCATTTAAAGGGAACGTTGCGATCAATTCCTGGATCGCTTCGATCCCGACTGGACTGTGGGTCGTGAATCGTTCGTTTTGGTGTAATCGCATTAGTCTTCCCTCACTTCGATGGCTTGTGCGTGTGCTTCGAGTCCTTCGACCCGGGCAACGGTCTTCGCTGCGTTCGCGAGACGTTGTACGCCTGCGCGTGTTGCTTCGAGCATCGTCTGGTGACGCAGGAACGTCCGCGCTGATAATCCAGACGCAAAACGAGCTGTGCCGGATGTCGGTAAGACGTGGTTCGTTCCAGCGACGTAATCGCCGAGCGTTTCCGGTGTCTCGTGACCGAGGAAGATCATCCCAGCGTGACGGATCGACTTGACGACCTCTTGCGGATTGGCAACGGCAAGTTCCAAGTGTTCCGCTGCGAGACGGTTCGCTTCTTCGATTGCTGTTTCGAGTGGAGCAACGAAGACGCCACCGTTTTCCATCGCACGACGGGCAATCTCTTGACGCGGCAATTGCTGTAAGCGCCGCTCGATTTCTGCATCCACCGCTTGTTTCATCTCTTCCGTTGGCACGAAGGCGATCGCGACAGCGTCACGGTCGTGTTCGGCTTGCGCAAGGAGGTCGGCTGCAATCCGGTCCGGATGCGCTGTTTCGTCCGCGATGACGACAACTTCCGATGGACCGGCAACCGAGTCGATGCCAACAATCCCGTAGACTTGGCGTTTTGCTTCAGCAACGAAGCGGTTTCCGGGTCCGACGATCAAGTCAACGGCTTGGATACTTTCTGTTCCAAATGTCAGCGCGGCGACCGCTTGCGCTCCACCGATCGTATAGATTTCTGTCACACCAGCGATCCGTGCCGCAACGAGAACCTCGTCACTTAAGTTCGTCATTGGCGTCACCATGACGACACGTTCGACACCGGCAACTTTCGCTGGAATGGCGTTCATCAAGACGGTCGACGGATAACTTGCTGCACCACCCGGTACGTAGATCCCGACCGAATCGACGGGAACGAAACGTTGACGTCGTGTCACGTCTGCTTCGACGAGTTCGATGTCAGACGGAAGTTCCTGCTCGTGCCACTCGACGAGTCGTGTCGCCATCAACTTCAACGAGTCGATCAAATTGGCGTCTGCCTGTTCAAACGCTTGCGCGATCCGTGTTTCACTGAGGCGGAAATCTTCAAGATCGACCTGATCGAATTGGTTCGTATAATCGCGGACAGCAGCGTCACCGTCTGTTGCGACGCGTTCGAGAATCGCGCGGACCGCGAGCTCCGTGTCGCGATCGATGCTGAAAGGTTTTGTCGGTGTCATGATCGTGTCACTCCTTCTGTCAATTGCTCGAGCAAGCGGATGACTTCCACCCGCTTCCGTTTTAACGTCCATTCGCTCGTAAAGAATCGAGCGCTGATATCGATGATTTTTTCGTATTCATTTAGTCCGTTCGCCCGTAACGTCTCACCTGTCTCGACGATATCGACGATTGCGTCAGCAAGACCAAGTAACGGTGCTAGTTCAACGGATCCGTTCAACGGTACGATGTCGACGTCGACACCGAGTTCGCTGAAGTAGCGTTTTGCGATGACCGGATACTTCGTCGCGATCCGGACGCGGCGTCCGCCTTCGAATT
Organism: Exiguobacterium sp. UBA6282; assembly: GCF_002440475.1. Taxonomy (NCBI): domain Bacteria; kingdom Bacillati; phylum Bacillota; class Bacilli; order Caryophanales; genus Exiguobacterium; species Exiguobacterium sp. UBA6282. The sequence goes on from NZ_DJUM01000014.1 coordinate 9,168, forward strand.
GCAACGGTTCCTTTGCACAGACGGACATCCGGCAGACACCGAACGGTAATTCTGCGAGTTCCGATAGTTCTTGATCCGATTCCAGTAGGATATCACTGCCGGTGATCGCGACATCGAGAACGCCTTGGGCAACATACGGGATCAAATCCGATCCTTTCATGAAGACGAATTCGTGCTCGCCCCGTTTGACGATTAGTTCGCGTTCAATGGCTCCCCATGTCTCGACGCCAGCTTCTTTCAGATAACGTTCTGTCGCTTTCGACAGCCGTCCTTTCGTAATTCCGATTCGCATTTAGAGCACCTCCGCCAACCGTTCGACCGAGAATCCGATGCCGAACGCCTGTTGTTCTTGTCCGAATTGTTCATAGAGCCGGTCGTAGCGTCCACCGACGAGGACGGGTTCCGTCACACCTTCGATGAAACCGTGGACCGTGATCCCGTCATAGTACGTCTGTAAGCCCATTTGACCGAAGTCGAGATCGGCATTGACGGCTTCCGCGAGATCAAGCACGGCATTGAGTCGTGTTTCGTCAACGTACGGTAAGATCGTCTCTGCTCCTTCGCGTCCGAATAATAAAGGAAGTTTCGCGAGTAAAGCATCATCCAGTTGACCCGCGATCCGCTTCAGTTCGATGACGTTACGTAAACGGAGCATCTGCGTCACTTGGTCGCGTAAGTGGTGATCACCGACACGTGTCTCGATCAAATGCTCGATTAGACCAGCATCACCAATTGAGAGGGTGACTTCTTTTCCTGTCAGTTCCTCGACGAGTCGGACCGCGAGTTGGATTGCTTCGACTTCTGCGATTTGTCCCCGTTCCTCGAATCCGACCTGGAACTTCTCTTCCGGTTGAAAGACGGAGCCACTGTAGAAGACACGTTTATATTGTTCGCGACCGCGTTCGCTGAGTGCACGTGCGACACTAGTCGTAAAATCCATCCGAATCTGTTCCCGTCCACCGATTTCCTCAATTAAGGGGGTGATTAATCGGGTATAGTTAGATTGTTCGAGTCCATCTTCGAGCTGACGGATGACCTGCTGGAGCCGCGTTGCCGAGGCACCGACATAGTCCGTCGCTCCATCCTTGAGTCGAATCGTAGAAAATGATTGCATACTCCCACTCCTTTATCTTATTATCACTGTACCACGCTAAATTATTTAACGATAAGATACCGCGTTTGGGGCACATTGTCAATCGCTTTGCTTGCCAATTCTAAAAAATCGGAGGGTTACTCATGCAATTATTGAAATGGGACGGTCACGTCCACAGTCCATATTGTCCACACGGTACGAAGGATCCACTTGAAGCCTACATCGAGCGTGCCTTAGAGCAAGGCTTAGAACGGATCAGCTTCACGGAACATGCCCCTTTACCTGAAGGTGTGACGGATCCTGCGCCAGATAACGATTCCGGAATGTCGTTCGCGACAGCCGATGCCTACCTGAAGGAATTGACGCAACTCCGCGAGACATACAAGAATCAGATTGATATCCGGATCGGGATGGAGTTCGACTACTGGGAAGGGCATGTCGACGGTACGCGTGACATCATTGCCCGCTACGCTGACGTCTTAACCGACGGCATTCTCTCACTGCATTACTTATACATCGATGAGCAATATTACGGCGTCGACTTCAGCAAGGAAAGCTTCGGTGAGATCGTCACGAAACTCGGAAGCGTCACGGCGGTACACGAACGCTATTATGAAGGCATCCAAGCCCTCGTCATGACGGACCTCGGTGCACACCAGCCGAAGCGCCTCGGTCACTTAACGTTACCGACGAAATTCATCCAAGCCTATCCGCTTGAGTCGAACCCAACGAACCTCGACGACACGTTACGGAAGATCCGTCAGGCGAACTTCACACTCGACGTCAACACGGCAGGACTCCGGAAGCCGTTATGTGGTCTTTCCTATCCTTACCCGGAACTCTTGCAAGTCACGCAGTCGTTATCGATTCCGCTCGTCTATGGATCAGATGCCCATCTCGCAAAAGATGTCGGTGCTGATTTTGATTTCAAATGGTAAGAACGTAAATAGATAAAAGATCGCGCGCTTCACTTACTCTGACAGGAGTTGTGTAAAGCGTGCGATCTTTTTTATTCTGTTTCGCTATACGGAAACGATCCTGACGTGACGGGTGGCAATGATGCCGCAAGTATTTTAAGGCGATCAACTGATACATTACCGGCTAACAAAACCGTCTGTTCGCCGTCTTGATAAAACAAGCTAGCTTCTCGTTTCGTCTCATGGACGTAAGCTTCTATTCCATTCGCCAATGTCACGACCTCCGACGGTTTGCTGTCAATCGGTTGCTGCGGGAGCTTCGAAACCGTAAGGATTGATTCTTTTCCAGCAAACGTCCATGTGATTGGCGCGTCTTCCGCATCACTCCAACTCATTTCGTTCGTTGTGAATGTCGAAAATGGGAGCTTCAAGCCACGTGATTCCGAGCGTTCCGTTGTAACAGGTCCTGTCGCAGGAAGAACACCAGTTAATATCCAGCGATCAGACTGTTCATAAAACAAAACGATGTAATGATGTGGTCCTTCCGGAGACTGCAGCGTGACTATCGCTTTTTGACCAAGAATCGCTTCCGACAAGATATCATCATTAGTCGGTACGGCGGTTTGTCCGTTTTTATAGGTCAGCTGTATTTGCTCGACGCTCGCTTTGCCTGGTGTATCTGCATCGACGGAGGGCTCTTTAATTAAAATTTCTTCGATTTCATCTTGTCCTTTAGTTGGTTTCACGGATGCAACTTCTGCAGATGGTTTTACAGCATGATCTTTTGTCTCCGTTGCACATCCCGATAAGACGCAACTACTGATCAATACGACAGTTGTCATCGACTTCATAGAACGCATTCCTTCCCCTCCTACCATCCCTTTACTTCTTTTAGTATGGCAGGTCGGTTCCTGCTAGTATCTGAACAAATTCGCACAAACAGGAAATGTTTTATTGAAAATCAAGTCAAAAAAGACCGGTAAACGTATCGCATACGTCTATCGGTCTTTCGGTTTTGCTATTCTAAGTTGGCATGCTTCCCATACATCGTTTGCGAATCGAGTTGCTTCTCTTCCATGATCTGCAGAATCAAGGCATCATAGAACAACAACATCGTCTGTTCGAACAACGATCCCATCGGTTGAACCGTCTCGTCCGCTGATGCCGTATGGTCTTTTGGAACTCCAGGCAATTGGACGACCAAGTCGGCTAATCGCGCTAACGTTGACGTCGGATTGATCGTGACGACGGCAACCGTTCCACCGAGTTGCTGTGCTTTCTCGACGATTGGAACCAATGTTTTCGTCTCACCCGATCCGGAACCGACGATTAACACGTCACCCTCGCGTAAATTCGCCGTGACCGTCTCGCCGACGACATACGCGTCGAGTCCCATGTGCATCAGCCGCATGACGAACGCTTTCCCCATCAAGCCGGAGCGACCGGCTCCTGCGAGAAAGATTCGGTTCGCTTGAAGCACAGCGTCTGCCAGTTCTTTCGTCTCCGTCTCATCGATCGCTTCGACCGTCGATGTCAGTTCTTTGATAATCGTTTGGATATGTGTCATTTACGCCTCTTGCAGCATCCGGTGCATCGTTGACGCTGTCTCTTGTTTATCGTCTTGTCCCGTGATCCCACCACCGACGATGATCAAATCAGGACGTGCCGCGATGACTTCCGGTAACGTCTCCATCTTGATACCACCCGCAACAGCTGTTTTTGCGTTTGTCACAACCGATTTGATTGTCGCGAGATCCTCGAACGAGTTTTGACCGACTGCTTGGAGATCGTAACCTGTGTGGACACAGATGTAGTCGACGCCTAACGCATCGAGTTCTTTCGCACGTGTTGCGATATCTTTCACGGCAATCATGTCGACGAGAATCTGTTTGCCTGATTTTTTCGCTTCTTCGACTGCCCCTTTAATTGACATGTCTTCCGCCGCACCAAGGATCGTCACGATGTCAGCGCCGTGTGCGACCGCTTGGCTGACTTCGTAGCCGGCAGCGTCCATGATCTTCAAGTCAGCGAGGACCGTTAAGTTCGGGAACGCGGCTTTCATTTCTTTAACGGCGCGGAGCCCTTCGTTGATGACGACCGGTGTGCCGATCTCAACGATGTCTAAATTGTCTTCCCCGATTTCTTTGACTAAAGCGATTGCACCTGCTGTATCGACTAAATCGATGGCGAGTTGTAATTTCATTTTGTATCTCTCCCATTCTTCTCTGTATTGTCGTACCTGACACTTCCTTCAGACATTCAAGAAGGAACAGGACTAAATATAATCCGCAGGAGCATTCTTGAGAAGTACGCACTTTTAATTTACATAGTGCGGTTTTTCATACATAGTGCGGTAAAGTATACTGTCGACCGGAAGAAAGACTATACTGGAGCAGGAGGTGGAACGATGCCACATTTTGAAGACCGTCAGTTTAACTGTGAGAAGGAATTGACCCTCTCGATCATCGGGGGGAAATGGAAGATGCTCATTCTTTGGCACTTAGGCAAGGAAGGAACAAAACGCTTCGGGGAACTGAAAAGTCTGATGCCCGGGATCACGCAACGGATGCTTGTCAATCAACTGCGGGAACTTGAAGATCACCACATCATTCACCGGGAAGTCTACCCGGTCGTACCACCGAAGGTCGAATATTCGTTGACGCCACACGGTCATAGCTTAATGCCGATTTTAGATGCGATGTATGACTGGGGAAAAGATTATGCGAAAAACGTCTTGGAGATTGACTTCGAACAACAAAAGATATCACCATAAAAAAGATGCTCATGGTCTCGTCTCTATTCAGAGATAAGCCCACGGAGCATCTTTTTTTAGGATTCTTCTGTCGTATAGATTTTCGACATCGCCAGTTCATCTACGTATTCGCCATCGATGAAGAGTGATGCAATGCGTGTTCCTTCAATGTTAAAGCCAAACTTATGATAGAGCTCGATTGCCCGCAAGTTATCCTTGCGAACCGTCAACTCGAGTCGGACGAGTCCTGCTTCAATGGCAAAGGCATCCACCGCTTCAAGTAGACCTACACCGAGTCCACGACCCGTATAGGCATCGAGCAATCCGATGACTAGGTTCGCCCGGTGACGAATCCGACTCGGCTCACCACCAACGACGAGAACATACCCAACGAGTTGCTCGTCGACATCCACGACAAAGATATCCGAGTTCGCAGCCTGACCGAACTTCTCGATGAACGCCTCCGCCTGTTCCGTTGACAGGACGCGTTCCTCCGGCTCATACAACATATATTTCGTTTCCCGATCAATGCGTCGCATCAAGTCCGATAAGGTTTTCCCGTCCATCAGCGTGGCACGTCGTATCATAGGTTTTAGCTCCTTTTCTACTTACTTGTTTGAAATTAAATACACACTCTTAATATCTGTAATTACTGTTTTAATACTATTCATACTATCTATACTTTTATGATTACATAAATATTGTAGAATTGAGAAATGTATTTTTTTCACAATATCATGTAACAACTCCAAACTTCTTTCGTATCTATGTTCTTGTACTATTTTCCCTCTATTTTTATGTGCAATAAATTCATTTCTCAAACTTCCAATGTCATAAATTATCTCTTTATAGTTTGAATATATCGCACTAAAAAATTCAGACTTTTCAATTTCAGTCATTGCTTTAATTTCTTCTTTTGAGGCTATTATGTTGGAATAAGTAGCAGGAAAATATGCTGAATACTCAACGATTTTTCCGATTTTATCTTGCTTAGTAATAACCTCTAAAATATTCCACAATTTCAATATTTTATCTTCTACATTCTCTAATATTAAAGACTCTTTGTATAGATTTAAAGAATAAAAGAATCTGTGTAATAAATCATTTTCTATTAAATCTGATTTTAGTTTCTGAATATTTTTATAAAAATCAATTTTTCCTAAAGTTTCACTATTATCTAAAGGATATCTGTATTTTTTCTTAAAACCATTTGTTGCAATACTATATTTTTTATTTTCATCTATAATTATACAGAATGCCTCATTCCAATTAAAGGAAGTTTTGAACGGAATATTCTCTTGGAAATATATAATATCTATTAATTCAGACATTTTGTTTTTTACTCCTATTTTAGAATATTCTAAATCTAAATTATTACTTGTAGTATTACAATTAAAATAATATAAATTATCATTATCTAGAATAATATTTTTAACATTTACTTTTTGGGATAACTCCTTAATCTTTTTAAGTACAACCTCTTTTTTCAAGACACTAAATTCTTCTGTGATTATTGAACTTTCTATATAACCTATATGGCAAGGAACAAACCATTGAAAAGTGTAATCTTTATACAAAAGATTCTCTATAAATAGTTCAGTATAATCACAACTATTTTTTTTCGAAAAATATATATTCATCTCTTCTAAAACGTTCAATTTTGTAACTTCAGAAATTATAGAGAATAAATCTATAGTCAATCTTTCTTTGTTCAGAATTATATAAGCGTCGATATCCATTTTAAATACAAAATTTAATTCTTTAACTATATTGATTATTTTATCTGTCATGTCATTTTGATTATCTATTTTTATACAAATCTTATTAAACTCAATTATGCTTTCATTTTTCTCAATAATATCATCTGTTAATTTGATTTGAAGCATATCCCTGAAAATTGATTTAAAGAACTTGCAGATCAAAGATAGTCTTTCCTCATTATTGAAATGATTCAGATAAATTATTGTTTTATCAAAAAATAAATTAGTATAAATATCACTTCTAAATTTTTTAAATTGATTTTCTAAAAAAGTAAAAGAAAATTCATCATTCACGTTGACTTTTCCGGCTAACGCATTAAATTCTATTAATTTTTTTTCATAAAGATTTAATGTAGAAGAAAAGTCTTCATTTTTATTAATAGACTCGAATGGAAAAGTTAAAAGTGATTTCCCTGCTTCTATGAATATTTGCTCCAGTAATTGACTTCTTACATTTGTATTTAATTCCAAAAAATTAAATACATTTTTTATAGATAACTCTTTTTCGATTTCTTTGAAGATAAATTGCATTTGTTTAATTTGAAAACTAAAGAATCTTTTTTCAAAATCCGTATTAGATAGAGTAATGAATAAATCATGAAAGATTATCTTATTAATTTCTAAATTAAATGTTATCTCAAATTGTGAATTACTAGAATATGTACGCATTAATTTCTCCTTTTATTTCCATTAATCATATATAAATTTATATCGAAAAAAAGTGCCACATCCATTTACTTTACAGGATGTGACACTTTTGAAATCCTTAAGATTTCAGGGTATGGAGACGGTGGGAGTCGAACCCACGTCCGAAGGCATCGTATACTTAAGCTTCTACGTGTGTAGTCAATTTATTGGGATCTCGTCGTCAGGCTGCCAATTGACAGGCGTCCGTCCGACCAGTCTGATTCCATCTCTTCTCTTTCCCTCCAGACGGAAGGGTCCAAGCGTAGCCTGTTTAAAGTGAGACCCTAGAAATCAGCCGACCAGGCGACAGCTGCTAGGATCCGCAGTTGCTATTACGCTGCTGCGAGTTGTGTGTTAGTTTTGCCAGTTATGGCTGGTGCGTTTTAACGAGGCCGACCCCTCGACACGCCACAGAAGACCGAACTACCCCCGTCGAATCCGTAACGTCCCCAAGATAATAAATTGGGGCTTTCCGAATATTAATATTCTAGCAGAAAAGTGTTACGGGTTCAATACTTTTGCTTATCGCGTAATGCTCGTTCAATATCACGCTTCGCATCCTTCTTCTTCAAATCATCGCGTTTATCGAATTTCTTCTTCCCGCGTCCGAGTCCGATCAAGCATTTCGCATATCCGTTCTTGATGTAGACCTTCAGCGGCACGATCGTATAACCGTCGCGTGAGACCGCACCAATCAAGTTCGCAATCTGTTTCTTGTGCAGCAACAGCTTCCGTGGGCGGAGCTGTTCATGGTTGTAGCGGTTCCCCTGTTCGAAGTGGGCGATGTTCGAATTCCAGAGAATCGCTTCTCCCCCGTCGAACCGGACGAATGCATCACCGATACTGATCTTTCCTTTACGGACCGATTTGATCTCCGTTCCCGTCAAGACGAGACCGGCTTCAATCGTATCCTCGATCGCATAATCGAACGAGGCCCGTTTGTTGTTCGCTAAGACTTTCGAATCTGTTCCCTTTGGCATGTTCGTTCACCACATTTCCGATGCGGAAGCGCTTATTTGCGCTTCCGTTTCTTATTCGAGACCGCCTTATGGAACGGCGGTTTATCTTTCTTATTCTTTAACGAGAATCCTTTTCCTTTGCTTTGGTCGCTCTTACCTGACCGTTTCTTGCCACGACGATCATCTTTCTTCTTGTCGTCGCGCTTTTGTCCCGGACGTCCACCGCTTGAACGGATCGTCTTCGACTCGAACCGCTTCTTCGGTTGCCGTTCTGGCATTCCGACGACGCTGAAGTCGATCGTCCGTTCATCGATGTTGACGTTCGTGACCTTGATCTCAACGACGTCACCGATCCGGAACTGCTGCTTCGTCCGCTCACCGATCAGCTGATAGTTTGCTTCATCGTAACGGTAGAAGTCATCCGTCATCGCTTGAATGTGGACGAGTCCTTCGATCGTGTTCGGCAATTCGACGAACATTCCGAAGTTCGTCACACCACTGACGACGCCTTCAAACGTCTCACCGATGTGTTGCTCCATATACTCGGCTTTCTTCAACGCGTTCGTTTCCCGCTCCGCATCAACCGCACGACGCTCGCGTTTCGACGAGTGATCAGCGATCTCAGGTAAGATTTCCGAGTAACGGTCTTGCGTCTTTTGCGATTTGTCATTGTAGATGACGTATTCACGGAGCAGACGGTGGACCATTAAGTCTGGGTACCGGCGGATCGGCGACGTGAAGTGCGTGTAGTAGTCCGTCGACAGACCGAAGTGACCAATCGGTTCGATGTCGTATTTCGCTTGTTGGAGCGATCGGAGCATAACTGTACTGACGACGGCTTCTTCCGGCTCGCCTTCAACAGCGTTCAGAATCGATTGCAACGTTTTCGGTGCAACTGACTCACCCTTGCGTTCGACGTTGATGCCGAAGTTACCGATGAACTTGAAGAACGTATCGAGACGTTCAGCTTTTGGCTCATCGTGGATCCGGTACATGAACGGTAGTTTTTGACGCTGGATGTGCTCGGCGACCGTTTCGTTCGCTGCGAGCATGAACTCTTCGATCAGCTTCTCGGCGACCGACCGTTCCCGGAGGATGATCTCACTCGTCTTGCCTTCTTCGTTGACGAGGACCTTCGCTTCTGGGAAGTCAAAGTTGATCGCCCCACGACGGGAGCGGCGTTCGCGCAGGATTGCTGCGAGTTCCGCCATCTTGTCGAAGTACTCGACGAGATCTTGGTACTTCGCGATCACTTCCTCGTCTTCGCGTTCGATGATTTTCCGGACGTCCGTGTACGTCATCCGTTCCGTCGTCTTGATGACACTCTGGAAGATTTCATGGTTGACGACAGCACCGTTCGCATCGATTTCCATGATACAGCTGAGCGTCAAACGATCGACGTGCGGATTGAGCGAACAGATCCCGTTCGATAGACGGTGCGGAATCATCGGGATGACACGGTCGACGAGATAAACACTCGTTCCGCGCTCACGCGCTTCTTCGTCGAGTGCCGAATCTTCTTTGACGTAATGCGAGACGTCGGCGATGTGGACACCAAGCTCGAAGTTGCCGTTCGCTAACTTTTTGACGTGAACCGCATCATCGAGGTCTTTTGCGTCCGCTCCGTCAATTGTCACCGTCAATTCGTTCCGTAGATCAACGCGTCCGACTAAATCCTTCTCATCGATTTGATCCGGTACAGCATTCGCCTCAGCGATCGCTTCCGGTGAAAAGTCGACGTTGATGCCGTGCTTGTGGACGATCGACAAGATGTCGACGCCTGGATCATTTTTGTGACCGATAATTTTTAAGACTTTCGCCGTTCCGGCGTAGCGACCGTCTGGATACTTCGTGATCCGGGCGAGGACTTTATGCCCATCGACGGCACCGAGCGTATCATCGTTTGCGACGACCGGTAAGAACGTCAGCTTCGTATCATCCGGTTCGATGTAAGCGATCGATTCGATCCGTCCTTTTGGACTGACGAACGTCCCGACGAAATCGGCTGGTCCGCGTGAGAGAATCTTGAGCAGCTTCCCTTCACGACGGTCGCCGCCGTTTGACTCGGCAAACACTTTGACGAGGACACGATCGCCGTTATAGACGTTCTTCAGTTCCGGTGCTGGTAAGAAGATATCGCCTTCTGAGCCGTCTTCCGGTGAGACGAAACCGAAACCGCGTTGGTGGACGGAAATCTTCCCTGCGACTTGACCGATTTGCGCGAGCGTTCCGTACTTGTTCGAGCGTGTCCGGGCGATCAGCGCTTCGTCTTCCATCGCGTTCAGCGTCCGGATCAATTCCTTGAATGCTTCCGTATCCGCTAGTTCTAGTTTTTTCGTTAATTGATCAATCGACAACGGACGTTCTTCCGTCGTGATGACCGTTAGTATTCGTTCACGTAATTCCAACGTGACACCTCCAGTTACTTGCTCCAGTTCAATGACTCCAGGAAGTCCAAGATGTCAGAGTGGAGCTGGTCTTTTTCTTTGTCGAGCGTAATGACGTGACCTGAGTTCTCATACCAGATCAGCTCTTTTTGGAAGGCACTGACTCCATCATGGATGATGTTCGCGGAGTCGGTGTTGATCATGTGATCATTGCGTGCTTGGACGACGAGCGTCGGTGCGTAGACGTCCTCAAGCGAGTCGCGTGTCTCGCGCAGCAGTTCCTGTAAGTCCTTCAAGGTCGGCATCGGTTCGAAGGATGCCATCTCGTGGTCGATCTCTTCTTGTGATTTGCCTTCTCGCTTCTTGAATTCTCGTGCGTACTCGGTGACTCCTGCATACATGACTTCTTCACTTTTGATGTAGGCGGGTGCACACATCGGGATGACCGCTTTGACCGGACGGTTCATCGATAACTTCAACGACATGACGCCACCGAGCGACAGTCCACAAACGGCGATTTCGTCATAGCCTTTATCGACGAGTTCCTGATATCCGGCAAGGACATCCTGCCACCAGTCGGCTGGCCCGGTCTTCGTCAGCTCTTCGGGTGGGGCAGCGTGCCCTTTATATTGTGGTGCGAGGGACGTATAGCCCTGCTTTTGCAAATAGCGACCGAGGATGCGGACATCCGCGCTCGATCCTGTGAATCCATGTAATAGTAAAACGGCACGTGGGCCGGCTTCGAAAAAGAATGGTTTTGGTAAAGTGATTTTCATAAAATGATTCCCCCTCTAACTCTATACCCCATATCCGGAAAAAATGAATATCGAGAAATACAAAAAACGACAGCGCGATCATACGGCTGTCGTTTCAATGCTCACTTATAAAAAGCGACGAGTAACGCCAAAATGAAGAGTAATGCTCCTAAGATAGACGCCACACGATTTAGGACCGCATCCAAGCCACGAGCTTTTTGGCGACCAAATAATTGTTCTGCTCCACCCGTCAATGCTCCGAGTCCGGTCGTACGACCCGACATCAATAGAACGACGATGATGAGAAGAACGGAAACGACGATGAGGCCGACAAGAGCCACGTTATGAATGATCATCGATGATCCTCCTTCAGTAATATACGCTTCTTTCATTATAGAGAAAAACAAGTACGGGAACAAGGAATAGATTTAGGAACTTTTTCCTGCCTGACGAAAAGAGACACCTGAATCATTGACTCAGGTGTCTTATCTCCTTATTGTTTGATCAATTCGAGATCAACTGGGATGTTCTTCTCGACTTTGTCGCCTTTTAGGTGCTTGATTGCTGTCTCGACACCCATTTTTCCGATCTCAGTCGGTTTTTGAGCGATCGTTCCTGCCATTTTTCCGTCTTTGACGGCTTTGACGGCATCATCCGTTGCATCGAAGCCGATGACTTTGACATCGTTCAGACCCGCTGCTTTTAACGCTTCGACCGCACCGAGAGCCATTTCATCATTGTGAGCGAAGACGGCTTTGATGTCTTTGTTGTTTTGAAGGATGTTCTCCATGACCGACAATCCTTTTGCCCGGTCGAAGTTTGCTGCTTGTTTTGCGACGACGTCAAGTTTACCATCGACTGCTTCATGGAATCCTTTACCACGGTCACGAGTTGCGGATGCTCCTGGAATCCCTTCAAGCTCCACGACTTTTGCTTTGTCGCCGACGAGTTTGATCATGAACTCACCTGCTTGTTTCCCACCAGCGACGTTATCCGACGCGATGTGTGCGACGACGTCGCCTGCTTCTGCATTGCGGTCAACTGTGATGACTGGGATGTTCGCATCGTTAGCTGTTTGGACGGCTGCACCAACTGCTGCTGAATCCGTTGGGTTGATCAAAATGAGATCGACTTTCTTTTGAACCATGTCTTCGATATCGCTTGCTTGTTTTGCCGCATCATCTTGTGCATCGGCGACTTGAAGCGTTGCGCCTTGTGCTTTGGCTTCTTGTTCTGCCCCTTCTTTTAACGAGACGAAGAATGGGTTGTTGAGGGTTGAAATCGAAAGACCAATCTTGAAGTCCTTCGTCTTTTTCTTCGTATCACCGTTGCTGCTGCCCGGTTGTTCCGTCGAACAGGCGGCTGCGAAGACCATTAATGCCATCATGACGACTGCAAGTAGTTTTTTCATCTGTAAATCCTCCTTTTTGAGTGTGGGTTATGCTGCTTGTTTCCGGTCCGCGAGTACCGCGAACAAAATGACTAAACCTTTGACGACGAGTTGGAAGAACGAGGAGACACCAAGCAAGTTAAGTCCGTTGTTCAGTGTTCCGATGATCAAGGCACCGATCAAGGTACCGACAATCCAGCCACGACCACCTGAGAGGCTCGTCCCACCAAGGACGACCGCTGCGATGGCGTCGAGTTCGTACGATGTCCCCGCCGTCGGCTGTGCCGAGTTCAGACGAGACGTCAGGATGATTCCGGCAAGTGCCGCCATCAACCCTGAGAGGGAGTAAATCATGATTTTGACTTTATTGACTTGAATCCCCATCAACTTTGCTGCTTCTTCGTTACCACCAATCGCATACGTATAGCGACCGAACGTCGTCTTCTTCAAGATGAAGTAGAGAACCGCGAAGGCGATCAACATCGTTAGAACCGGTACTGGGAAGATCCAGAAGTAGCCGCGTCCGAACAGTTCGAACCAGCCACCTTGGCTCAGACCAGTGATTGGTTTCCCGTCCGTATAGACGAGCGTCAATCCGCGGAAGATCGTCATCGTCGCAAGTGTNNGTTCCGTCCGTCATCAGACCCGCGACGAAGGCGGACGAGAGGGCGAGAATCGAGCCAACTGATAAATCAATCCCACCTGTCAGAATGACGAACGTCATCCCGAAGGCAATCAAGGCATTGATCGAGACTTGCCGTAAGATGTTAAATAGATTATTCAGTGTTAAAAAGTCCGGTTCCATGATCGAGACGACGAGGACGATCGCGAACAATCCTGCGAGTGGTCCAAGCTTTTGTCCGATCCCAAGACGTCTCGGTTTTGCTTCCGTTACCTTGCCTTGCATCAATTCCATATCATTGTCCTCCTGTCGCAAGTGTCATGATGCTTTCTTGCGTCGCTTCCTGTCGTGTCAACATGCCGCTCATCTTGCCTTCGCGCATGACGTAGACCCGGTCGCTCATCCCGAGAATCTCCGGGAGGTCCGAGCTGACCATGATGATCGCGACACCCGCCGCAGCGAGTTCGTTCATGATGAGATAAATCTCTTTCTTCGCCCCGACGTCGACACCACGTGTCGGTTCGTCGAGGATCAAGACTTCCGGTTGTGTCCCGAGCCATTTCGCGAGGACGACCTTTTGTTGGTTCCCACCGGACAATGACTTCGCCGGCTGGTCCATCGAGCTGTGCCGGACCGAAAGTGACTTCAAATATCCTTCCGCGAAATCGCGTTCTGCCTGATCCTTGATGACACCAGACCGGGATAACGAACGAATCGTTGGCAGTGAGATGTTCTCGCGCAGTGAAAAGTCGAGGAACAAGCCTTCGCCTTTGCGGTCTTCGGTCAAAAAGCCGATTCCTTGGCGAATCGCATCGTATGGTGTCTTGATTTTCAGCAACTGTCCGTTCAGTTCAATCGTTCCCTCTTTCAGGCGATCGACCCCGAACAGCCCGCGCATGACTTCCGTCCGCCCAGCGCCCATCAAACCTGAGAAGCCGATGATTTCACCCGCCTTGACGGAGAACGAGACATCGTCAAACCGTTTCCCGCTCGCCTGTTTGACCTCAAGGACGGTCTCACCGATCGACACATCACGGTCCGGATACCTTTCGCCCATCTCACGACCGACCATCTCTCGGACGATCTGTTCGAACGATGTCTCGGGAATCGCGTGCGTCGAGACGGAGATCCCGTCCCGTAAAACGGTGATCCGGTCACAAAGCTCAAAGATTTCCTCCATCCGGTGCGAGATATAAACGATCGAAACACCTTGATTGCGCAGTGCCGTCGCGACGCTGAACAAGGCGCGAATTTCCCGCTCTGTCAGTGCGGCTGTCGGTTCATCCATGATGATGACCTTCGCGTCCGTCATCAAAGCTTTTGCGATCTCGATCATCTGTTGCTGACCGACCGATAACGTCCGAGCGAGTTGATCGACGTCCATGAAGACGTTCAATTCGGCGAGTTCACGTTCTGCCTGCCGCTTCATCTCCCCTTGCTTGAGAATCCCGAAGCGTGACTTCA
>NZ_DJUM01000014.1:24162-26351 GCF_002440475.1 Exiguobacterium sp. UBA6282
CCGAATGCTTTTTTGATACCTGTCATCTCGATACGCATCGCATGACCCCCTTAAAAGATTACGCCGGAATGGAAGATGACATTTGCGTACGGTGTCGCTTCCCCAGTCCGGATGATGACCTTCGCTTGCTGCGTCAATTTCTTGAACTCTTCATGCGAGACGAACGCCGNNGTACGATCTGCATGGCTTCGAGTTGCTCGAGTACATCCGGATTCGCTTCTTTGATTTCTGTCGCCAGTGTCAGTTGTTCGATCGCCATGTCACCGGCGACGACACGGACGACGTCGAGGAATGACGGTGTGCCGAGTTCCAGTGCTAAATCGATTCGGGCGACCCCGTCTGGAATCGGTAAGCCGCAATCGGCGATGACGATCGTATCGGTATGACCGAGATCGGTCAGGACCTTGCTGATATGACTGTTTAAGATACCGTGTTTCTTCATGCGTCTCCCTCCATCTGTTCCCGTGTTGGCATGCCACCTTGAGCGCCAAGCGCGCGGATCGATAAGCCGGCTGCCCGGTTCGCGAAACGAATCGCTTCGACGAGCGATTGTCCTTCCGTTAAGGCAACGGCTAAGGCGCCGTTGAACGTATCCCCTGCTCCTGTCGTATCAACGACGGTCGTCTCGATCGCTGGAATCGTCACGATCGACTCACCGTCGTAGAAGCGTGCCCCGCGACTGCCTTCGGTCACGATCAATTTATTCGGATATTCCATCAACCAATGTTCGATTGGCTGGTCTTGTCCGAAGATCAAGCCACATTCATGTTCGTTTGGCGTTAAGTATGTGACGTGTTCAATCAATTCCGGACTGAGTGACATCGCCGGTGCTGGATTCAAGACGACTGGAATGCCGGCTGCATGTGCTTCGCGAGCAACGGTCTCGACCGTTTCGATTGGAATCTCGAGCTGTAGTAAGATGATTTCACTGTCTGCGAGAATCGGCGCGAGTGTATCATCCGCAAATTTCACATGTTGATTAGCAGACTGAACGACGACGATCGAGTTATCGCCTTCAGCGAGCGTGATATGTGCCGTTCCCGTCCGTTCGCCTTCAATCGTTTGCAAGTGTGTCGTCTGTACTCCTTGCGTTTTGAAGTTTTCGCGAATCGCTTCACCGTTTGCGTCACTGCCGACGCAACCGATCATTTCGACGGTACTGCCGAGACGCGCGACCGCCACTGCTTGGTTCGCCCCTTTTCCGCCCGGTACGGTATGAAAGGCATCCCCGATGACCGTTTCGCCTGCGCCTGGGCGGCGTTTACTTTCGACGACGAGATCCATCGAGATACTGCCGATGACACTGATTTGTTTCATGCTTCCTCATCCTTCCGTTTCGTCGTTTCCCGTTCGATGATCTCAACTGTCAACTCATGATGAACGGCGGCAATCGGTGTGCCTTCAATCCGCTGAATCAAAAGTTTCGCCGCCAGTTCTCCCATTTGATAGATCGGCTGCGCAATCGTCGTCAACGGTGGTGAAATCATTTGTCCGAGTTCGATGCCGTCATAGCCGATCACTTGTAGCTCGTCCGGAATCGTGATCCCGCGTTCCGCAGCGACTTGCACCGTTGCTGCAGCGATGACATCGCTCGCGGCAAAAATGCCGTTGCAGTGATAGTGATCAAAGAGATAGTTCGCGGCATCGAGCGCTCCTTGAAAGTGGAACGGTGACTCGATGCTTGCGACGAGATGGATTCCGGCGACTTCCTCAAAGCCGTCCCGGCGTTTCTTGATCGTCGGGAGTTTCGAGGGACCGCTGATGACTGCTAGCTCCGTCGCACCAGAAGCAAGTAAGAACGAAGCTGCCTTTTTCCCGCCTTCGTATCCGTTTGACGTCACCGTTGGAATCGCTCCTTGTAACACACGGTCTAACGCTACGACCGGCACTTCGAGTTCTTCATAGTTCGGATTGTTTGAGTAGTTCGTTGTGATGATCAATCCGTCGACATGCATCGCCTCGAGTGACTTGATATATTCGCGTTCTTTCTGAAACTGTTCGTCTGTGTTACACAAAATGACCTGAAAACCATGTTGATGTGCCATATCTTCCACAGCCCGTGCGAGTTGTGGGAAGAACGGGTTCGTGATGTCTGGAACGATCAATCCGATCAGTCCGGACCGTTTTTGGAACAACGATCGCGCGACTCGGTTCGGTCGATAGTCCAATTGTTTGATTGCCTGAAGCAC
>NZ_DJUM01000014.1:26360-31251 GCF_002440475.1 Exiguobacterium sp. UBA6282
CGATTTCTCACTGACATAACCCTTTTCGTTCATGACGCGTGAGACCGTCGCGACGGAGACATGTGCCGCTTTCGCTACTTCCCGGATGGTCGACATGTTTCGCCACCTCTTTCTTTTGATAACGCTTACAAGAATCATCATATTGTGTAACCGGTTACACATCAATCTTTTTTCTTTAAAATATATTTTATTTTTTTCGAGTTTTTGGATTGAACCACAAAAAAGAAGCCTGACACGGCGTCAGACTTACGATCATTTCGTATGATCATGCACTTGAACACTCTGAATCATGTCTTAAATAAAGACGATCAGCGAGAGACCAATCAGAATATTAATGAATCCTAATCCATCCGTCGCTTTCGTATACAACGACGGTTTATCTTTTTTAACGCTGTCGTTTAGAAACATCAATGCCACAGCAATAACGGTCGTGATGCCGAGTGGCGCATTAAGAAAACTATCGGAATACGTAAAAAAGTTATTCGTAATGTAGAGACTATTTAAGACGGACAATCCGAACAGTATTTTATGCATGCAAGTCACTCCTATAATCACCAGGATCTTACGAAACCGACTACTATCTAATTTCGCTCTCCCTCTATTATAGAATATTCTTCCAGTTACTCTTCCTTACACTATTGAAAGAAAGTATTTGGGTGCATACGCAAATACACCGCAAGACAGCGTCACGCCATCTTACGGTGTATTTCTTGTCCTCTCAGTAGCACGTTAGATTGTTGATTTTCGGAAAAGACGGAGACTCCTGCGGGAAGAGCGGAATAGGCAAGACCCCACAGGAGCACACGCGACGAGGAGGCTTGCCTTCCGCCCGCGGAAAGCGACGTCTTGGACGGAAATCAATGAACAATCGGAGTCTAACTGACAAGTCTTTCATCTTTTTGCTTTCCCGGCTCTTTTTCGCTCCACGAACAAACGCCGAATCAAAGCAACAACGAACGCAACGATTGCCAGCGGCTCAAACAAATAAATCAATAGGAACGTGACATCGATGACGGCATCCTCCGGATTATAACGGATGATATAGAGCGCACCGGGTAAGATGGCAATCAGTCCACCAATTCCGAGTGCCGTTCCAAAAATCAGACTCTGACGCGAAAACCGGCTCGTGATTTGATACAAACCGATGAATAGTATGAGTTCCGTAAAATAGATGAGGCGCAACGGGATGTCACCAATCGACGTATCAAGCCCTAAAACCAAAAACCGAAATAGCATGTCGATTCCCCCTTCCCTCTAGTTCTACCCCGAACAGCGTCCTCGTAATACTTGATTTCCAGTTTCCATGCATATCCTCACTTCAATTAGGGAATAGCTAGAGAGTTACAGTCACATACAGAGAGTTGGGATCGGATGAAAGAAGAACACTCGATGAGGGTCGTCAGTTGTCTGAATGATTATTTCGAACGTCATCAGCAGCCCCTTCAGGTCGATCTCTTACGAGGTCTACCACCTATCGTGCTATTGTTGCGCGATGACGCGAAACGTGCCTTTCCGAAGGAAGCGAACTTGCACGATGAACTGTTACAAGACATCAAACGTTTGATTCAGGAATGTTTGGATCCCGATACACTGCGCGAATTGGGAATCGATGTTGATCTCCCGGACTTTTTCGTGACCCGTGCACCGCTTCATTCTGCCCATCATTATCTCGTTACATTTATTGAAGACTGACTTCATGTTAAAAGCAGCTATTTCTTCTCTCACAAAACATGTGAAGCAAGAGATAACTGCTTTTTTTAGTGATAATAAAAAACCGATAGCGCCAAAGCACTACCGGTTTTGCTTCCCTTCACGTATGGTAAAGACAACTTAATTCTCAACCTCAAGAATCGCTTCGATTTCAGCTTCTACTTCTTTGTTGACCATTTGCGAACGTTTTTTACGTAATTCGAGATCCATCTCTTGATCGATGAACTGATTCGTATGCTTGTCGAAGCAATCAAAACAGATCGGATAAAAATCTTTTGCTTCTTTGTTCAATGAGTTGAATTCCCACGTGTCGAGTTCCAAGTAACTGACTTGGTTGTTCGTTTCAGTTCCACAGATTTCACACTTCATCTTCATTCCTCCTTACGCGTCAATCTTCGCTTTTTCGAGTTGGCGCTCTTGACGTTCCTTGATACGTTTTAAACGTCCATGATATTTCATGATGTTCGCTTGAGATTGTTTCGCTTCTTCGCTTGTCGGTTCTAAATCAGCGATGCCCCAGAATTTGACGACGACGTCTAATACTTGGTCGAAGTATTGGAGTGGTCCATAGTTCGTATCAACAGCAATCGTCTTCATCCGTTCCGTGAAGTCCGGCATGACAGCACCTGGCATCGAGAAGTTGATGATGACGTCCTCGAAGAAGACGATGAAGTTCGGGTCAAGCTCTAGGTGTGCTTTGACCGTGTCACGGTAGAACGCATAATGCAGTGCTTCGTCTTTCGCTAGACGACGGAGTAGCGTTGCCAAGTCCTTGTCATGCGCTCCTGCAATCTTCGCGACGTTGTTATAGAAGACGAGTGTCGCTAACTCTTGCAGTGACGTATACGCCATTGTTGCTAGCGGGTTCGTGAAGTCCGGGAACCAGCCGTTTTCAACGACGCGTCTTCTTAATTGATGAAGTCGCGTTGGATTGACGTTTCGCGTGACGAGTAAATATGTCTCGAGTAAGTTCGAGTGCTGATCTTCTTCTGCTGTCCATGTCCGGACGAAGTCATTGATGACTTCCATCGAGTTCTTGAACGTATAGTCTAAGTGCGACGTATACCACGGTAAGTTGACCTCTGTCAGCAATGCCGTCTCGATTGCGACGATGACACCTTCTGGAAGCGTGACTTGGCTTTCGTCCCAAGGGACGCGTTTGAACGACATCGCCTTATCCCACGGAATGAATTCGTGGTAGCTCCAGTCGATGTTGGCTGAACGCTCCTTGTGTAGTCGATATAACTCTTGAATGCGTGGTTCTAAACGGATATCTAAATCTGAATTTAGCATGATCGTATCTCCTTTAGACGTATTTGTCATCTGTATCGAGCAAGATGTAATTAATGCCTATAACTATTTGATTTGCACTTATTTATGAGTATAACATTTTAGTCATCTACTCAGATGAATCAATTTTTTGACAGTTCATCATAGTTTTGATGACTAAAGCGATTTTCATGTTTGACATTGCTTGATATAAAAACCTCCTATCCGGTGTGTACGTATCACACGAATAGGAGGTTTTCCTTATAGCTTATTCAAACGATCAACCTGAAATTACTTCTTGAGGTTGTAGAATGATTTGATTCCGTCGTAGACAGCAACGTCTGAAAGCATGTCTTCGATGCGGAGAAGTTGGTTGTATTTCGCGATACGGTCTGTACGTGAAAGTGAACCAGTTTTGATTTGACCAGCGTTTGTCGCAACAGCGATGTCAGCGATCGTTGAATCTTCAGTTTCACCAGAACGGTGAGAAACGACAGCTGTGTAACCAGCTTTTTTAGCCATTTCGATTGCGTCGAATGTTTCAGTCAACGTACCGATTTGGTTAACTTTGATGAGGATCGAGTTAGCGATGCCTTTTTCGATACCTTCAGCAAGTTTCTCAGTGTTCGTTACGAACAAGTCATCCCCAACGAGTTGGACTTTGTGTCCGATACGATCTGTAAGGAGTTTGTGACCATCCCAGTCGTTTTCGTCACAGCCATCTTCGATTGAGATGATTGGGTATTTGTCAACGAGTTGTGCATAGAATTCAACAAGCTCTTCTGTTGAAAGGACTTTGCCTTCGCCAGCGAGGTTGTATTTTCCAGCTGCTTTATCGTAGAACTCAGAAGAAGCGACGTCCATTGCAAGGTAAACATCTTCGCCTGCTTTGTAGCCAGCTTTTTCGATTGCTTCAAGAATAACTGTGATTGCTTCTTCGTTTGATTTCAAGTTTGGAGCGAATCCACCCTCGTCACCAACTGCTGTGTTAAGACCCATTCCGCTAAGAACTGATTTCAACGCGTGGAAGATTTCAGCACCCATACGAAGTGCTTCTTTGAATGTTGGAGCACCGACAGGCATGATCATGAACTCTTGGAAGTCCACGTTGTTGTCTGCGTGTGATCCACCGTTGATGATGTNNTGATGTTCATCATTGGTGTTGGTAATGTTTTCGCGTTGAATCCACCGAGGTATGTGTAAAGTGGAAGACCAAGCTCATCTGCAGCAGCACGTGCAGCAGCCATAGAAACACCAAGGATTGCGTTAGCGCCGAAGTTACCTTTGTTTTTCGTACCGTCGAGATCGATCATCTTTTTATCGATTCCAGCTTGGTCGAAGACATCGTAACCGATGATTTCTGGTGCGATTTTTTCGTTGACGTTGTCAACAGCTTTCAAAACACCTTTTCCGAGGTAACGTGCTTTGTCGCCATCACGGAGTTCGACTGCTTCGTGCTCACCAGTTGATGCACCTGATGGTACGAGTGCGCGACCGAAACCGCCATCTTCTGTATAAACTTCTACTTCTACTGTTGGGTTACCGCGTGAATCAAGAATCTCGCGTGCGTAAATCTCTGTAATCATTGACATTTAAATTCGCTCCTTTTGTGTGTAAGAAATATGTGCTGTAATTCTTTCGATCGACGGGATTATTTCTTCAATACGATCGATTTACCAGTCATCTCTGCTGGTTGGTCCGCTCCGAGGAGATCAAGGACCGTTGGTGCGAGGTCAGCGAGTGCACCTGTGAGTGGTTCAAGGAGTTCGACGTCCTCGACCGTCACGATACATGGAACGGGTTCTGTCGTATGCGCCGTCATCTTACTGCCGTCCGCATTGAGGACTTTATCCGCGTTCCCGTGGTCAGCCGTGATGACTGCCGCGCCGCCTTTGCTGAGAATCAAGTCAAC
>NZ_DJUM01000014.1:31289-38763 GCF_002440475.1 Exiguobacterium sp. UBA6282
CTGTCGCGACTTTTGGTGAAGGGATCAAGATCCGATCTTCCCCTTCATATGGTTCTTCACGTTGTCCGTTGAAGAAGAACGTGACGTGCGGATACTTTTCCGTTTCCGCGATGCGTAGCTGTTTGAGACCTTGTTTTGACAATGCCTCACCCAGCGTATTCTTGATGTCTTCAGGCGGGAATACGATGTCCGTATCAATCGCATCCGAGTACTTCGTCATTGAGACGAGTAGCAGGTTCTTCGGTGCGTTGTCCGGAATTTCGAAACCGTCGAAGCCACCTTTTTCTTTGTAGACTTTCGAAAGCTGAATCGCACGGTCAGGACGATAGTTGAAGAACACGATCGCATCGTTATCGTGGATCGGTGCGACTGGCGTACCGTCTTCCTGCACGACAACAGTTGGTTCGATGAACTCATCCGTTACGTCTTGTTTGTACGAAGCTTCAACCATGCCGATTGGATCCTTCGTCGTTGGACCTTCACCGAACGTGATGACGTCATAGACTTTCTTGACGCGCTCCCAACGGTTATCGCGATCCATCGCATAGTAGCGACCAGAGATACTCGCGAATTGTCCAACATTCAATTCATCCATCTTCGCTTGCGCGTCACGGAGGAAACCAGCGCCCGATTGTGGGTCGCAGTCACGACCGTCCGTGAAAGCATGGAGGTAGACTTTTTCGATTTCGTGAAGTTTCGCGAATTCGAGCACCGCATATAAGTGGTTGATGTGACTGTGGATTCCACCGTCAGAGACCAAACCGAAGATATGAAGCGCTGAACCGTATTTCTTCACGTGACCTGCCGCATCGTTCATCGCTTGACGCGAGAAGAACGAGCGATCCTTGACCGCGTTGTTGATTCGGGATAGCGATTGATAGACGACGCGACCTGCACCGATGTTGAGGTGACCCACTTCTGAGTTCCCCATTTGACCTTCAGGCAAACCGACGTATTCGCCTTTCGCATTCAACAACGTATGCGGGTATTGACCCCAGTAACGGTCGAAGTTCGGTTTGTTTGCCGCCGTAACGGCATTTCCGAACTCCTCGTCACGCATACCAAAACCATCAAGGATGATCAGTGCGACTGGACGTTTTTTCATTTAAATCGCCTCCAACAGTTTGAGGAACGATCCTGTCTCAAGACTTGCACCGCCGACGAGCGCGCCGTCGATGTCTGGTTGAGCCATATATTCTTTGATGTTTTCCGGTTTGACGCTACCACCGTATTGGATGCGGACAGCTTCTGCTGCTTCAGCACCGAATTCAGCTGCAACGACGTCACGGACGAATTTACAAGAATCTTGTGCATCTTGTTCTGTCGCTGATTTACCTGTTCCGATTGCCCAGACAGGCTCGTAAGCAACGACGAGATTTTTCACTTGGTCGACAGTAAGACCTTTAAGGCTGTTTGCTGTCTGTTCGCGGATGACGTCTTCGAACTTGCCGCCTTCACGCTCTTCCAGTGTTTCACCTACACAAACGATTGGAACGAGACCGTGCTCGAACGCTTTTTTCGCTTTGCTGTTGATGAACGCATCTGTTTCGCCGAAGTACTCACGACGCTCAGAGTGACCGAGGATGACGTATGTCACGTCGAGTTCTTTGAGCATGAGCGGGCTGATTTCACCAGTGAACGCACCGCTCTCTTTGTCGTACATGTTTTGAGCACCAATCTTAAGATCCGTACCAGCTGCTGCTTCTGTCAAGTGTGCCAAGAATACTGCTGGCGCACAGACGGCTGCGTCGACTGTCGTCGAAGCAGGTACAGCTCCTTTGACTTCCTCAACGAATGCGACTGCATCCTTGAGCGTCAGATTCATCTTCCAGTTACCTGCGATAATTGGTTTACGCATTGAGAAACACTCCCTTGTGAACTTAGATTACTTGTCGTTTAGCGCTTCGACACCAGGAAGAGCTTTCCCTTCCATGAATTCGAGACTTGCTCCACCACCTGTAGAGATGTGGCTCATTTTGTCAGCAAGACCGAATTTCTCTGCCGCAGCAGCTGAGTCGCCACCGCCGATGATTGAGTACGCATCACTGTCCGCAAGAGCTTGCGCGACACCTTTTGTACCGTTTGCGTATTTATCGAGTTCGAATACGCCCATCGGTCCGTTCCAGACGACGAGTTTCGAGTTCTTGATTGCCTCTGCATAGAGTTCAACCGTTTTTGGACCGATATCAAGTGACATGTGATCTGCTGGGATCTCTGTGATGTCACGTGGTCCGACATATGTTTCTTCTCCGAATTCCTTCGTGATGACACAGTCGATTGGCATGAGGAACTTAACGCCTTTTTCTTCTGCTTTCTTCATGAATTCCTTCGCTTGGTCGATTTTATCGACCTCAAGAAGTGAAGTACCGACTTCGATACCACGAGCTGTGAGGAACGTGTACGATAAGCCGCCACCGATGATCAACGTATCGACGATGTCGAGTAAGTGATCGATGACACCGATTTTATCTGCTACTTTCGAACCACCGATGATTGCCGTGAACGGACGATCTGGGTTAGAAAGAGCTTTACCGAGAACTTGAAGTTCTTTTTCGATGAGAAGACCGGCAACTGCTGTGTCGACATGGTGTGCGATACCTTCTGTCGATGCGTGTGCACGGTGTGCTGCGCCGAACGCGTCGTTGACGAAGACGTCAGCGAGTTTCGCGAATCCTTTAGCGAGCTCTTCGTCATTTTTCGTTTCACCAGGGTAGAAGCGAACGTTCTCTAAGACGACGACATCGCCGTTTTCGAGTTTGTTGACTGCTTCTTCTGCAACTGGACCGTATGCTTCTTCAACGAGCTTGATGTCTTTACCAAGCAATTCGCTGAGGCGTGCTACGACTGGTGCAAGTGAGAACTCAGGGTTCTTTTCGCCTTTTGGACGACCCATGTGGCTAGCGAGAATGACTTTTGCTCCGCCGTCGATCAAGTGTTTGATCGTTGGGAGTGCAGCACGGATCCGTGTGTCATCCGTGATTTTACCGTCTTCCAACGGTACGTTGAAATCCACGCGTGTAAATACGCGTTTTCCTTGTACATCGATGTCGCGAATCGATTTCTTATTCATACATTCGTCCTCCGTCTCTTACGTATAGTGAGGGGCGAATGCCCCTCCCGCTTTTTTCCGCAATAAGAGCGGAGACTGATATCGTTTCCGCTCTTATTCAATTGCTATTTAATTGCTCTAATTACTTAGCGATTTCTGCGAAGTGTTTGAGTGTACGAACGAGTTGGCTAGTGTAAGACATTTCGTTGTCATACCAAGCAACTGTTTTAACGAGTTGTTTGTCGCCGACTGTCATGACTTTAGTTTGAGTTGCATCGAAGAGTGATCCGTAAGAGATACCAACGATGTCAGAAGAAACGATTTCGTCTTCAGTGTAACCGTAAGACTCGTTAGCAGCTGCTTTCATTGCTGCGTTGATTTCTTCTACAGAAACTTTTTTGTCAAGTACAGTTACGAGCTCAGTGAGTGAACCTGTAGCGACTGGTACACGTTGTGCAGATCCGTCAAGTTTACCTTGAAGTTCTGGAAGAACGAGACCGATTGCTTTTGCAGCACCAGTTGAGTTTGGAACGATGTTTGCTGCTGCCGCACGTGCACGACGGAAGTCACCTTTAGGGTGTGGAGCGTCGAGTGTGTTTTGGTCACCAGTGTAAGCGTGGATCGTAGTCATGAGACCTTCAACGATTCCGAACTGATCTTGGAGAACTTTAGCCATTGGCGCGAGACAGTTAGTAGTACATGAAGCACCAGAGATAACTGTTTCAGTTCCGTCAAGGATTTCGTGGTTCGTGTTGAAGACGACTGTTTTCATGTCGCCAGTTGCAGGTGCAGAGATAACGACTTTTTTAGCGCCAGCTTTCAAGTGAAGCTCAGCTTTTTCTTTGTCTGTGAAGAAACCAGTACATTCGAGAACGATGTCAACACCGAGCTCGCCCCATGGGAGTTCTTCTGGGTTGCGGTTAGCAAGTGTTTTGATTTCTTTACCGTTGACGAGGAAGTAACCGTCGTGTACTTCAACTTCGCCGTCGAAACGACCTTGAGTCGTATCATATTTGAGAAGGTGTGCAAGCATTTTAGTGTCTGTAAGGTCGTTGATCGCGACTACTTCGATTCCATCGAATTGAAGAATTTGACGAAGTGCCAAACGTCCGATACGTCCAAATCCGTTAATACCAACTTTTACTGCCATGATAATTTTCCTCCTTTTAATGTAAAGCGAGTTATCTATTATTCAAAAGGGGGTTACCCTTTCAAAATCGAAGCTGCTGCGCCTTCATCCGTGATCAGGATGATGTCCGGCGACTGTTTGACATAGGCGTTGATCGCTTCTGCCTTCGAATGACCACCTGCGACGACGATGACGTGTTCGACTTGCTTCAAGTCAGCCAGTTGGAGACCAACCGTCTTGACCCGGTGCACGATGTTCCCGTCTCGGTCGAAGTAATATCCGAATGCTTCCGCTACTGCCTGTTCATGTTCCAGTCGGGTCAGGAGATCCTCAGACGCGCGACGACGTTTTGCCATCGTTTTCGCCTCACCAATTCCATGTACCACGATTGAAGCACCTTTAATCATTTGAAGCACATTTTTTATGCTCGGCTCTTCAATCATCTTGACGAACGTCTCTGTACTGACCATGTCCGGGATGTGAAGCAGATGATAATCACTTTGAGCGCGTGACGCCATCCGTGAGCATACTGTGTTCGCTTGTAGTTCGAGCGTTTCTCCCAGTCCTCCGCGTGCCGGAACGAACGTCATCGGACGGTGTTCCTTGTCTGGCGACATCATCGCCGCGACGGAAGCCATCGTCGTACCGCCTGTGACAGCGATCGTATTGTGATGGTCTGAAGAAAGCTCTCGTTTGAGTCGTGCGACGGTCGCCCGCCCCATGTCTCGTTGTACCCAGAAGGTTTCATCGGAATCACCCGGTACGATGACGACGTCCCGTACTCCGAGTCTCTCTTTTAAGGCTTTCGCCATGTC
Source organism: Exiguobacterium sp. UBA6282 (assembly GCF_002440475.1). Taxonomy (NCBI): domain Bacteria; kingdom Bacillati; phylum Bacillota; class Bacilli; order Caryophanales; genus Exiguobacterium; species Exiguobacterium sp. UBA6282. The sequence continues at coordinate 36,283 of NZ_DJUM01000014.1, forward strand.
TGAGATCCCTGCGAGTTCTCCCATGATGCTGTGCATGCTGCGAAGAACGTTTCGTCCTTCATCCGTCAAGGACATCCCTTGCGTCGCGACCTCTAGGAGGTCTTGCTGCTTCAAGAAGTCGACTTCCCGCCGTAAGACGCGTTCCGTCAAGCCAAGGCTTGTCGCAAGCGTACGTCGTCCGATCGGTTGCATCAGTCGTACGTAATGAAGGATGTCGTAGCGTGTCTGCATTTCTTCGATCAGATCAGGCACGATTCGTTTTTGGATCTGGACTAACTGCCGAATCATGTATTTCCCTCTCCTCTCAAGTAGCTGGACGCTTTCTGTCCCGCATGTCATAACGTGTCCCACTTGGTACACCGTTATCATAACAGTCCATTTCTCGCCTTGCAAGTCTCGTTTCTCAAGTTTTTTGAAGTAAGCGGTTTCTTATCGTTTCCGTCTCGAATTTGCCATAACTCCAGATTTCCTCGTCATGCATGACGACCGGAATCTCGTATAAGAACCGTAGACTGAGCGCTTCATCCTGATCGATGTTGACTTCCTCGAATGTCCATTCCGGAAACTCATCGAGTACGAAGTCGAGTAAGATGGCGGCCTCTTCACATAGCGTACATCCCGGACGTGAATAGAGTGTTAAGTGTCTGTGTCGTTTTAATCCCATTCTGATTGCGCCTTCCTTTGCTGCATCGTTTTTTTCGTTAAACCAAGCGCTGCCCGGTACTTCGCGACCGTCCGTCGCGCGACTGTCAGACCGTCTGCTTGCAGGCGATCCGTCAATTGCTGATCACTTAACGGACGATCGCTGTGTTGAATGTATTCGGCGATCCGCCGTTTAATCAAAAAACTCGAGTCTCCGCTTGTCGTCCGTGAGACGAACAAGTCTTCTAAAGCAACGAGACCATGGACCGTCTCGACATACTTCTCAGCAATCGCTCGACCAATCGTTGACGGATGATGCCCCGTCGCCTCAGCGACTTGTTTTTTCGTCAGTGGCTCAAGATGCAGTTCTCCCTTGAACCAGCGTTCTTGTCGCTCAAGCAAGACCGAGAGGATGGCATGCATCGTAACGCGACGTCGTTCGTACGCGCGCAAAAAAGGCGTTGCCTCTTTTAATCCGAGCCACTTCTGATCCATGTCGAGTGTCATCCAGTCGATCTGAAGTTTTCCATCTAACAGGTGAATCCGTGCTTCTGCCATGACCGGTCGTTCTTCTTTAGGAAGATCCGGTGTCCGGCTCAGGCGCGTCAATCGTTTTCGCAACCGTGCTCGATCCGGTTCACTGAACTGCGCGAACACTTGACTCGCCGGTTCATGTCGTAACCGATCCGTCAGTCCGATCAATTCTGCGTCGTCTAGCTCGATCGCCTGTAACCATTGGCACTCGCGCTCCGAGCGGGCAGCAATGCCGACCGGTTCACATTGTTGTAAGAGTGTCCGTGCTTCTGTAATCGTTGCGACATCGGTCGAGAAGGATGCAGCGAGCTCCTCGTCCGATGTCCGCAATAAACCGTCCGCTTCTAAATACACGATGAGTTGTTCCGCCATATATCCTATTTCCTGTCTGACTGATTCTAAACGTATTTGTGCAAGAAGCTCGTCTTCATAGGATGCCAAATGTCCTGCCATCTGCTCGGCCTCTAACGAAACCTGATTCGGGTAATGACGATGCAACCGTCGTTTCAACCGTCGCCATTCCTCCTCGAGTTCTGCCGCTGGTTGCTCAAGTACATGTAACTGATACTGTTGTGACGCCGATAACGTCATCTGTTGCGTTTGTTCCTGGCGTTGATCCATCGATTTCCCTCCCTCACTTCTTATTATAGAAGAAACGTTTTAAAAAACATGCTCTGAACCCCTTTTTGAGTCGCTTGAGAAAAGAAAAGTCATGCTTCCCTATTGCTTTTCTGAAAAAATGTCGCTATACTATTAATTGTTCAGTACATCAGATGCACCCGTAGCTCAGGGGATAGAGCACTGGTTTCCGGTACCAGGTGTCGGGAGTTCGAATCTCTCCGGGTGTACCATTTATTCAACTACAAGGCAATGCCAGCAATGGCATTGCCTTTTTTCTATACTGATATGTTTCGTTTGCCCTTGTAATGGAAAAATACCTAAAAGTCGCATCGTATCTTTTGACCAATATTGACCAAAGGATTATGATAAGGATAAGTCGAATAGGAAGCTACATACCAACTATAAGGAGGCAAAGACTATGTTAATTCCAACAGTCATCGAACAAACAAACCGCGGGGAACGTGCTTACGATATCTACTCACGTTTGCTAAAAGACCGCATTATTCTTCTCGGGAGCGCGATTGACGACAACGTCGCCAACTCAGTCGTTGCCCAACTTCTGTTCTTAGCAGCAGAAGATCCAGATAAAGAAATCTCGCTTTACATCAACAGCCCAGGTGGTTCGATCACTGCCGGTATGGCGATTTACGATACAATGAACTTCATCAAGCCACAAGTTTCAAC
>NZ_DJUM01000014.1:38839-45503 GCF_002440475.1 Exiguobacterium sp. UBA6282
CACCAACCACTCGGTGGTACACAAGGTCAAGCATCGGATATCAAAATCCATGCGGAGCGTATCATCAAAATGCGTGAGCACCTCAACAAAATCATGGCTGAAAACACAGGACAACCACTTGAAGTCATCGAACGCGATACAGAGCGTGACAACTTCATGTCAGCACAAGCTGCTGCTGATTACGGTCTCATCGACCGCGTCATGGAACGTGCATAAGTCATCCAGAGTGTCTCCTTCGGGAGGCACTTTTTTTGTATCCATAGAAAATCGAAGCCTTGTCGGTTATCGTTACATACAAAAAAACCTCCCGTTCCTTATAGAACGAGAGGGCGATGATCAGTCGATCAAGTCTGTGATGTCTGAAACGATATCGTGGTTTTCACGAATCAGCGAGTAGATCGCGTTCGCATGTGGCGAAAGCTCTTCTTCTGCTTGTAATTGTTTCAGGAATAAAGATGTTGCGAACGCAACGAGTGTGCTTTTCGGTACACCGATTGCTTTTGCTTTTTTTGTTAACACTTCATCAAACTTCGCATCGACTGTCAGCGAAATACGTTTCTTTTCGTTAGCCATTTCAAAAACTCCTTAATTCGAACATTTAGTTGCATCGACTATATATTATAGTAGACTATGGTTCATCCCGCAAGCGACCCTCTTATATGGCCCCTGTCATCGACTCGCCATTTCGTACTTTTTCAGCGATTTGATCAATCTTCCGCAACCGGTGATTGATCCCTGATTTTGAGATGGAGCCGCTTTCGACCATCTCCCCGAGCTCTTGCAACGTGACGTCTTGATGTGTCACGCGCAAGATCGCGATCTCCTTCAACTTATCCGGTAAGACATCGAGTCCGACCGTTCGCTCGAGGAACTTAATATTTTCGACTTGGCGTAATGCTGCGCCAACCGTCTTGTTAAGGTTCGCCGTCTCACAGTTGACGAGACGGTTGACCGAGTTACGCATATCTTTTAAGATCCGGACGTCCTCGAACCGTAGCATCGATTGTGTCGCATCAACGAGCTTGAGGAAATCAGAAATCTTCTCGCTCTCCTTGATATAAAGGATATGTCCCTTTTTCCGTTCGATTGCCTTTGCGTTCAAATCAAAAACGTTTGATAGACCGCGGAGCGCCGCATTGTGTTCTTCATATAAGCTGAAGATCTCCAAGTGATACGACGACGTCGCCGGATTGTTGAGCGAACCCCCGGCGAGGAACGCCCCTCGTAAATACGCGCGTGCTTTTCGTTCATCGTTTAAGATCGTGTCACTGATGGAACGAATCATCGTGAATCCTTCTCCTAAAATCCCGAGGTCTTGCAAAATCTTATCCGCCTGTTGTTTGACGCGGACGATGTAGACATTATTCTTTTTCAGACGCATTTTCTTCCGAACGAGCAGATCGAGATGAACCCCGTATGCTTTTTTCAAAAGCGAATAGATCCGACGGGCAATCGAGGCATTCTCGGTCGAGATATCGAGTGTCAGACCACGTCCGAGACCGAACGAGATCGCACCGTTCATCCGGGCAAGCGCCGCGAGTTCCGCCTTCATCTCGTGATCAGTAATCGGAATCTGCGTTAATTCTTTTTTGACTTCTGAGGCAAAGCTCATGTCAGCTCCTCCTTTCCTTCGAGTTGACGCATCCGTCGAATCGACAACACTTTTCGCATGACGAGGCTTGCGACGGCATCTGAGTCATGACGAATGAAGTGATGATTGTAATCGACGATATCGTCTGCTAGCACTTCAACGCCTGCTAACTCGAATTGTTTTTCATTATAGGTGACGATGTCAGCGTGATCCTTTTGGTATTTCTTCAGGTAACTCGCATCGATCGATTCGTTGTTGACGATGATCGTATCAACGACGCCTTGTCCGAGGAAGCGTTCGAGTGCCGCTAAATGTTCATTGGCTGTGAACGCTGTCGTCTCACCGGGTTGCGTCATGACGTTACAGATATAGACGACTGGAGCTAGCGATTGCTGGATTGCTTCCCGGATTTCGTCGATCAGAACGTTCGGGATGATACTCGTATAGAGACTACCCGGACCAAGGACGATAACATCGGCATCAAGAATCGCCTGAATCGCTTCCGGTACTGGACGGACGTCTTGTTCCTCGAGGAAGATCCGTTCGATCTTCTTACCGACCTTCGGGATCAACGACTCGCCTTTGACGATCGTCCCATCCTCGAACTCGGCACAAAGCGTGATCGTTCGTTCCGTCGCCGGATAGACTTTTCCTTCCGCGTTCAACAGTTGCCCCATAACACCGATCGCTTCAACGAACGAACCGTTACAAAGTTGGGTTGCTGCCGTCAACATCAGATTTCCGAGTGAATGACCATGCAGTCCTTCCCCGGTCTCGAACCGGTACTGCATGATCCGGTCCATCAATGTCTCTGACTTCGATAAGGAGACGATGACGTTTCGGATATCGCCCGGCGGCAACATATTGAATTCCGTCCGCAAACGACCAGAACTGCCCCCGTCATCAGCAACGGTGACGATGGCTGTGATGTCAAGCGGGTAATGTTTCAGTCCACGAAGAAGCGTCGAGAGTCCTGTTCCACCACCGACAGCGACGACTTTACGTTCCCATTTCATCACTTCTCCCCCTTCGCATACACATAATCCCGGTGATTCGTCTCAATATGATACTGCGTCGCAAATTCTTTACTGATCGCTTCTGCAAACGTGATTGAGCGATGTTTCCCACCTGTACAACCGAGGGCGATGACGAGTTGCGACTTCCCTTCCCGCTCGTATTGCGGAATCAGGAATTCGAGCAGGTCGACGAGTTTTTTATAGAACAGCTTTGCTTCCGGCCATTGCATGACGTACGATGCCACTTCCTCGTCAAGTCCAGTTTTTGGACGCAACTCTGGAATGTAGAACGGGTTCGGTAAGAAGCGCAGGTCAAAGACAAGATCCGCATCAAGCGGTAAGCCATGTTTAAAGCCGAACGACATGACGTTGACCGTGAACGGAATCCGTGTGCCTTCCGTGAACTCCTTTAAGAGACGTTCTTTCAGTGCAAGCGGCTTGATGTCACTCGTATCAATCAGCATCTGTGCTTTATCGCGGAATCCTTCGAGCAACGTCCGTTCACGTTCGATTCCAATCAATGGTGAATCCGTCGGTGCAAGTGGATGCGAACGACGCGATTCCTTGTAACGGCGGACAAGGACATCGTTTCGCGCATCAAGGTACAGCATCCGGATTTGTAAGTCCGTTTTCTTTAAATCCTCATAGACGACAAAAAAGCTGTCGATGAAATCACGCGCGCGGGTATCGATGGCAACGGCGATTTTAGGACGCACTTGTCCAATGACTTCGATGAGATGCGGCAGTAACGTCGGGGGTAGATTGTCGACACAAAAATAGCCTAAGTCCTCAAAGCTGTTCATTGCGACAGTCTTCCCAGCCCCACTCATACCCGTGATGATGACAAGTTGCGGTTGATTCTGTTCCATCTTTTCGCCCTCCAGACAACAGTTCCGTGTGTATTTTTTCGCTTCTTTTTCAGTATATCATAAAAAAAGAGCCAGCTTCACTGAAGTCTCCTTCAATGAAACTGGTTCGATATTATGCGTGTGAGGATTCTTGTAATTCTTCAAGCAACGCTTCAATGAAATGCTGTGCATTTTGCGCTGCGATCGAACCATCGTTCGTTGCTGTAACGACTTGGCGCAATGTTTTTTCACGAACGTCACCAGCAGCAAAGATACCTTTGATGTTCGTTTCCATCGCTTCGTTCGTCACGACGTAACCTTGGTCGTTTAAAATACCGAGATCTTGGACGTAACCTGTGATTGGGTTCATTCCGATGTAGATGAAGACCCCATCAATCGGATGCGTCGTCACGTCAGCTGTTTTTGTATTGATCAGCTCGATACCGCCGACTTTCCCGTCTTGTTCGTTGATCTGTTTAACCGTATGGTTCCAGATGAAGTCGATTTTCGGGTTGTCGAACGCACGTTTTTGAAGGATTTTTTGAGCGCGGAGCTCATCACGACGGTGAACGATCGTGACTTTTTTCGCGAAACGTGTCAAGTAGACACCTTCTTCTACCGCAGAGTCCCCGCCACCGATGACGAAGAGTTCTTTTTCTTTGAAGAACGCCCCATCACAGACCGCACAATACGAGACACCGCGACCGCCGAGCTCTTCTTCTCCCGGTACACCGATTTTTTTATATTGTGCCCCAGACGCGATAATGATTGCCCGTGCGTAGTAATCTTTGTTGTGTGCATGAATCGTTTTGTATGCTTTACCGTCTTCGATGCTTCGAACATCTCCGTACGCATATTCTGCGCCGAATGCTTTCGAGTGGTCGAACATTTTTTGTGAGAGATCTGGTCCGAGGATGCTATCGTATCCTGGATAGTTCTCGATATCTTCTGTGTTCGCCATCTGACCGCCCGGAATCCCGCGTTCGATCATCAATGTCGAAAGGTTCGCACGTGATGCATAAAGTGCGGCTGTCATCCCAGCAGGACCTGCCCCGATGATGATGACGTCATAAATTTTTTGTTCTGTTTCCGCCATGATTCCACCCCATTTATCGTAATCGTTGTAGTTTGAGTATAGGTGAGAATCCCCTAAACGTCTAACACTTTGCTTGCAGCGGTGCCAGCATCCGTTCATGTGTCCGGATCATTGACGCGACATGATCGAACGAACAATCGACGAGCGATGCGCATTCCTCGATCAACATTCCGTCTCGTAAATCATGGAACAGGTAAAGCAGTGATGCCGCGGATGCTTCAATTGAATCGAACGATTCTCCACTTAAGACGAGCTGTGCGAAGCGCTCATAAAAGTCCCCTTCAAGACTCATCCGTTCTTCGTCTGAAACGAATCGTTCTGCAAGACGGATCGTCTGCAATGCCCGGTGAATGCGTTCATCCACGACATCGGTCCGTCCTTCCATCTCGATGACAATCTGTTCCGTCAGTAACAGGACGTCTTCTCGGTCCGTTACTTCTGGCATCATCGACAATGCAAGCCGTGCTTCGGCATCGTTCAGCTTGCCAAGAAGAAGTGCCGTGAAGATGCGCGAGACGTCATCTTCCGTCTTCAACGCTTGGATGAGTGCCGAGCGAAACTGTAGGTTGTGGCGGATGTCATACGTATCCGTTTCTTCCTTTAACGCTTGTGCTTCGTCTGACTTTAAGAAAGCGGCTGCCTCTTCGACATGTCCTGTCTTATAAGCAGATATTGATAACCAGTGCCCAAAGAGGGGATCTCCTCGGTACCCGCGACGCTCGAGCAACTTCAACTCTTCATAGGCGATATCGTATCGTCCGATGATCGCAAGTGTTGATGCGACCTTATAACGTGTCTCAAGATGCACGGAACGGACGTGTTCGAGCTGACGAGAGAGACGATGCGCCTCTTCGTCCTGTCCCATCTCGTGTAGCAAGACGAGCGTGTTACAGAGGGCATGCAAATTCCCCGGGTTTCCTTCAAGGACCCGTTCGAGGGAAGCGAATGCCTGATCATTCTCTCCTAAATAGAACTCGACGATCGCGAGGTTGTTGTAGGCAGGCCAGAACGTCGGGTACTGGGCAATCAGTCCAGTCAACGTCTCCTGTGCCGCGAACAGCATCCCTTTATCGATCTGGCGTTGTGCTTGACCGTGCAGACGAATCAATTCGTCCTCTTCGTCGTCTTCCATCTCTTGTTCGAGATCAATCAGTTCCACGAGTGCGGCCGATGCCTCCGCGTGTTTACCGTTTGGTGCTTGCTCTAAATATTCCATCGCATGCTGTCGCGCTTCTTCATAAAGTGAGACGTGTGCGTAGTTATTCGCTAAATAAAAGAGTGCTTCCGTATTTGATGCGTCGAGTGCACGTACTTGTTTCAAGACATCATTCGCATGATTGATTTCTCCTGTCTCGAATAAGACACGGGCATAACGGAGCAAATAACGGATGTCCGCTGGCTGAAGTGTCGTCGCCTCATCTAAATGATAGACGGCTTCATCCAGTCGCCCTTCCCGGTGCGCCTTCCGTCCGCGGAAATAAAAAAGTTCCGCTTGGCGCGCTGTTATCGCAAAGGGGTCTGCTTTGTATTTGGTTAATTCCATCATGATTCAAGCCCCCATAAATAGTAAACTGGTTTCGTAGTTGCAGACACAAGAATACCCTATCTCTAGAAGGCATGCAACAGAAAAAAACGCCGGAGTTCATCCCCAGCGTTTCGCATAAATCGATTCTAGTTCTTTGTAATTCTCTAAGCATTTTCGTACAAAAGCATCCGTCTCTGGATTCAGTCCTTCAAGACGTGCCACGTCCTTGTCATATGCCTGCCGTAAGCTCGTCGCATAATCGGGAATCTCTCCGTCATACGCATAAACGACTGCGGGCGAAACCGTGATCTTCTCGTGCTTATGCAAGGCGGTCCGGATATGAAACAGCGGGACATCGACTTGGTTCGGTTGATGAAGATCTCCTTGAACCGGATGCTTTTCGACAGCCAGCACCTCCACGACGAGACCTTGTGGACGTTCGGCGAATAATCTTCCGAAATACTTTCCTGTCTTATACGTAAAGCGGATGTGCGTCATCTTTTTTCCTTCTTCCTTCTCACAGTTTTGTCACATTTCGTGCCGGCGAAGCGGCTGACTCGAGACGCGTTCGTTCGGAGCGATGTCCCG
>NZ_DJUM01000014.1:45586-52709 GCF_002440475.1 Exiguobacterium sp. UBA6282
AGGATCGTCGTATTGAAGCCGATGATCGTATTGTCACCAATCGTGATCCGCTCCGGGAACATCGTGTCTGGCATCACCATCAAGGCAAGTGCCGTCTTCTCCCCGATTTTCATCCGAAGACAAGTCCGGTAGAGCGTGTTCTTGAAGCGTAACGACGGGGCAAACCGACCAATCGTGACGATCGTAAAGCACCACATCACTTTAAAGAACGACACCGTCCGGTACATATGCCAGAGTGGATTCGTCGTTCCGACCTGAAACCGATCAGTTCGCCGTGCCATTTTGTTCCTCCAGCCAAGCTGCGAGATGATCCATCGAATCAATGATGACATCCGGTTCGAGAGCTTTTAAGTACGCACGTCCTTTGATCGCCCAACCAACCGCGACCGTCTTCACTCCTGCGTTCTTGCCCCCAAGGATGTCCGTATCGTTGTCACCGACCATGATCGTCTCGTCTGGTGTTGATCCAAGTAACTGCATCGCTTTCTCAAACGGCTCGACGGCTGGTTTTTCTTCCGTTACGTCATCCGCTGCGATGACAGCGTCAAAGAGTGACGTCAATCCGAATAACTCGATGCCGCGGAGAGCGACACGACGACTCTTCGACGTCACGACCGCCATCTTGTAGCCTGCTTTATGCAAACGGCGTAATCCGTCAAGCACACCTGGATACTCGAGTACAAGCGCGTCATGCATGGCAATGTTGTAGCTCCTGTAAAAAGCGACCATCTCTTTCCACTGTTCCGTATTCATCGCTGAGAATGACTTTTCAAGCGTCGGACCGATGAACGGAAGCAGTTCCGCTTCCGTGAACGTCCGGTCGGGGTAATAGTAACTGAGCGTATGCTCAAAGCTTTTTAAGATCAATGGATTCGTATCAATCAACGTTCCATCTAAGTCAAACAAAAGTGTGCGAATCATCGATTACTTCGCCTCCTTTTTTGAACCGTCCAAGTAACGAACGGCATTGCGACGAATGACGAGCATGATCACACCGAAGATGACTAAACAGATCGAGACGACTTGCGCCGTCCGCAGTCCGTCAGCCATCAGACTATCCGTCCGGAGTCCTTCGATAAAGTAGCGTCCGATCGAATACCAAATCAAATAACCGAGGAAGACATATCCACGACGTGGGTTGAACTTCATCCGCCAGACGATTAATAGAATGACACCAATGATGTTCCAGATGCTTTCATAGAGGAATGTCGGTAAGTAGTACGTCCCGTCGATGTACATCTGATTGACGATCCAGTTTGGTAAGTGCAACGTATCTTGTAAGTACGACCACGTCGTCTCGCCGCCGTGTGCTTCTTGGTTGAAGAAGTTGCCCCAGCGTCCGACGGCTTGACCGAACAAGAGCGACGGTGCCAGGATATCAGCGATCTGCCAGAACGAGATCTTTTTCTTCCGCGTATAGATGATGACCGTCAAAATCGCGCCGATGATCGCGCCATGGATCGCGATCCCACCTTGGCGGATGTTGATGATTTGATCGAGATGCTGACTGTAGTAGTCCCACTCGAACGCGACGTAGTAAATCCGGGCACAGATGATACTGATCGGAATCGACCAGATGACGACATCGACCGCATACTCTTCATTGAAGCCGATCCGCTTCGATTCGAAGATCGCGATCAACAGGCCGACGACCGCACCGAGTGCGATGACGATCCCGTACCAGTAAATCGGTACCGGTCCGAGATTGATTGCGACGCGATCAAACGTTGGTTGTACAGAGGCTAGAGTTCCCATCAAAGACCACCATTCCCATCTTCAATTGCTTGCGCGAGACGTCCCGCGAATTCTTCTGCTGTATTAATGCCCATGTTTTTCAGGCGATAGTTCATCGCTGCCACCTCAATAATGACGGCGAGGTTTCGTCCGGGACGAACCGGAATCGTCAAGAACGGGATTTCCGTATCGATGATTTGAAGCGTCTCTTGATCCAGACCAACGCGGTCATAGACTTTCGATTGATCCCAAATCTCGAGGTTACAGACGAGGCTGATCTTCTTGTGCGAGCGAACAGCACCTGCACCGAACAACGTCATCACGTCGATGATCCCGAGTCCACGAATTTCAAGCAGATGTTGAATCAACTTCGGTGCCGTTCCGACTAGAATCCCGTCACCCGTTTGACGAATCTCGACCGAGTCATCCGCGACCAGACGATGACCCCGCTTGACGAGTTCGAGTGCTGTTTCCGATTTACCGACGCCACTTGCTCCTTTAATGAAGACGCCGACACCATAGATATCGACAAGGACACCATGCATTGCCGTCGTTGGCGCGAGTTCCGCTTCGAGGAAGTTCGTGATCTGTGACTCGACCGATGTCGTATGCCCTTTTGTCGTCAACAGTGGCACGTTCGTCTCGTCCGCAGCTTGGATAATCGCTTCCGGCACTTCAAATCCACGTGTGATCAAAATACCAGGTGTTTCATCTGTACAGAGGACGTTCGCTCGTTCACGTTGTTCCTCGTACGTTAAATTATTGAAGAACGTCAATTCTGTTTTTCCGAGAATTTGAAGACGTTCTGCCGGGTAATAAGCATAATAACCGGCAAGCACAAGGCCAGGTCGGCACAAATCAGCCGTTAGAATCGGGCGATGTAAGCCTTCTTCTCCCGTGACGATGTGGAGATTGAATTGTTTTACGATTTCAGCTGTTCGCACTTTTGGTTGCACGCTTCGTCAGCCCCTTTCACTTGAAGTATTGTACCATATTTTTATTCGGTTCATGGAATTGGATTAGAAGCATGATTTCTTGGGAATGTAATAAAGAGTTAATATTTTGAAGGAGGTTTTGCCATGATGTCAGGTGGCGGCATTTGGTTCGTTTTAGTACTTATTTTATTTGGGGTCCTCGCAATCGCTGGTTTCGTATATCTCGTGATTTCGCTGATCGATATGTGGAAAGCCTACTCCCGGAATCAAGATCAAACAGCCCTTTTATTCTTCATTATTTCCATTATCGGGATCTTCATCAGTGGGTCTTTCATCTCTTACGTCCTCGCGATCATCTTCTATTGGAATCGGGCACGCGGAAAGAGTTGGCTCGGCATCGGTCTGATCCTCGTGTCGATTTTCCTCGCGATTATCGGTGTCATCGCCTTACTCTCGTTCGGTTACGATATGAATAATATCGAGAACATGAACTTCGATGAACCGATGATGGATCAGGATTACGATTATTGATGTAGCTACACCCATCTTCTTATGAGGATGGGTGTTTTTACATGTGCAGACGAAGTCGTTCCGCATCTGTGACTCCTACAGGAAAAAGCGCGGTCATCCGCGCTGTCAGAGACAAACGAGCCTGAGGAAAGCACGCAAAGCTGATGCGACGTCATTAGAAAAGCGCAACCTCTTTTTCAAGAAGTTGCGCCGAGTATGCTTATAACGCTTGTGGACTGAGGTGAACGCCGTGTGTGACTGAAATCGTACCTGTCTTCGTATCCGCTTCGACCTCGATTTTTGGTGAACGGCCGCGTCCTGATACGAAATGGAGTTTCCGGTTGACGATCTCTTTTTGATCCCGAATCAATTCCATGTCGTCCAAGTTGCAGTTGAGACCACCAAAGTTCGTCTCAAGTTCCCCGTAGACTTCAGCGCCATGCGGCAACATCAAGGCGATGCTTCCAGCAAGTGACGAGGCTTTGACTTTCGCATTTTGCGCTGTCTTCAGCTCGCAACGTACGTTTCCGTTCGCTGTTTTCAATTCTGAACGTTCGAAGACACCAGTCGTGATGATTTGACCGTTGGCTGTCTTCGCTTTTAAGACTTTCAACTCCGACTCTTCGATTTCGATCGAGCCGTTCGCTGTCGATACTTTGACATCTTCACTGAAGAGGTCACGGACGTTGACCCGACCGTTCGCCGTCATCAGTTGAGCGGACGTCGTATCGAGTGACGATAACGAAATCTCACCGTTCAACGTCTGTAAGACGAATGACTCGTAATGACGGCGTGGTACTTTCAGGTGGACCGTCGCTCGAACACTCTTATCCTTCAAACGAATTGAGAGTGTATTCGCCGACACTGCGTGCTGAACAGCAGCTTGTAGTTGCTCAAGCGCCTGTTCTTCCGTCACCTGTTGGCGGCGGAGCGGACGTCCTGTCACCGTCAATTCGCATTCTTCAAGATCACTCGGTTCGACGACCAAGTTCGCATTGAACAGATCGACGTGAACCGTCTCACCGCTGAACGGGAATTGTTTGACGTAGGTGACGTTCGGACCGGACGCCTGATTAAGCGAAAGATCACTGTCCTTGATCCGGCTGACGAGATTATCGAACGCTGACATGACTTTCGTCGTCAGTGAATCGACAGAATACTGGTCGACCCGATCATATTGTTCTGGTTCATCGACGTACTTATGTTCACTGGCAGAAGTTGCACGTTCGTCGATCGCTTCGAGCCGCTCGAGTTTATCGAGTGCCTCATCAATCGTTAACTTTCCTTCTTTGACTTGCTCCAATATCAATTGACGCATATCTTGCTTCATGAACCGTTCCCTCCTATTCTTGAACCTCAAACGTGTGTTACATGATACTTTCGTTTAAGTTCCCTTAGTTCCTTCCTACGAATCCTCATCCACAAAAGTTTCACGATTCAATTCGTGCCGCGTCGCGTTCAAGGACAGGTGCGAGGTATCGTCCCGTATAAGATGCTTCAACTTCAGCGATCTGTTCCGGTGTACCGGCAGCAACAATCGTTCCGCCACCGTCGCCCCCTTCAGGTCCGAGATCAATCAAGTAGTCGGCCGTCTTGATGACATCCAAGTTGTGTTCGATGACGAGCACCGTATCACCATTGTCGACGAGACGTTGTAAGACTTTCAACAGACGCGCGATATCATGGACGTGGAGTCCCGTCGTCGGCTCATCGAGAATATAGATCGTCTTCCCAGTCGAGCGTTTATGCAACTCGGACGCCAGTTTAACACGTTGTGCTTCCCCGCCGGACAGTTCTGTCGCGGGTTGACCGAGACGCATGTACGTCAGACCGACGTCAGCGATCGTCTGCAGTTTCCGCGTGATTTTCGGAATGTTCTCGAAGAAGGCGAGTGCATCTTCAACCGTCATCTCAAGCACGTCGGCAATCGTTTTGCCTTTATATTTCACTTCGAGTGTTTCGCGGTTATAACGTTTACCGTGACAGACTTCACACGGAACATAGACGTCCGGTAAGAAGTGCATCTCGATCTTGATGATCCCGTCGCCACGACACGCTTCACAGCGCCCACCCTTGATGTTGAAACTGAAACGTCCTTTTTTGTAACCACGGAGTTTCGCTTCGTTCGTCGAAGCAAAGACGTCCCGAATATCATCGAAGACACCCGTATACGTTGCAGGGTTCGAACGCGGTGTCCGACCGATTGGTGACTGATCGATATCGATGACCTTATCGATTTGATCCAGACCGGTGATCCCTTTATGGGCACCCGGTTTTTCTTTCGCCCGGTTCATCTCGTGCGCAATCGTCTTATAAAGAATTTCATTGATCAACGTCGATTTCCCGGATCCCGAGACACCAGTGACAGCGACGAACAGACCAAGCGGAATGTCGACATCGACGTTTTTCAGATTGTTTTCCGATGCTTTGTGGATATGGAGCATCCGACCGTCTGGCTCTTTGCGTGTCGACGGAACAGGAATGAACTTCTTCCCGGACAAGTATTGACCAGTCAACGAGTTCGCATCCTGCATCAACTCTTCCGGTTTTCCGGCTGCTGTGACGAATCCACCATGATCCCCGGCACCTGGTCCGATATCGATCAAGTAGTCGGCTGCCATCATCGTATCTTCATCGTGTTCGACGACGATCAGCGTATTGCCGAGATCACGCATCGCCTTCAGCGTATTGATCAGACGATCATTATCACGTTGGTGTAAACCGATCGATGGTTCATCGAGAACGTAGAGGACGCCCGTCAGACGCGAACCGATTTGTGTCGCAAGACGAATCCGTTGCGCTTCCCCACCGGATAATGTCCCCGCTGCGCGTGAGATCGTCAGGTAATCGAGACCGACGTTCTCAAGGAACGACGCCCGTTCATGAATCTCACGGACGATCATCCGCGAAATCGTCTGATCCTTCTCACTTAATTTCTCCGGTAGTTCGTCGAAGAACATGACCGCTTGTTTAACAGACATCTTCGTCACTTCACCGATATGGTGATCGGATACTTTGACGGCGAGCGATTCCCGTTTCAAGCGATGTCCTTTACACGTCGGACACGCCTTCTTCGCCATGTAGCCTTCCATCTGTTCCCGGATATAATCAGACGACGTCTCCTTGAAGCGACGTTGTAAGTTATTGAGAACTCCTTCGAAGTAGAGGTTCGTATTTCGGACCATCCCGAAGTCATTCTCATAACGGAAGTGAATCTCTTCCTTCGTGTTTCCGTTCAAGATCGTTTCGCGGTGTTCTTCTGACAATTGTTCGAACGGTGTATCCATATCGATTTTAAAGTGGTCACAGACCGCTTTGAGCAATTGTGGATAATACTGCGAGCTCGTTGGTTCCCACGCCACGATTGCCCCTTCGTTCAATGACTTATCGGGATGCGGCACGACGAGATCAACATCGACCTCAAGCTTCGTTCCGAGACCATCACATGACGTACAAGCACCAAACGGTGAGTTAAACGAGAACATCCGTGGTTCGAGTTCGCCGATTGAGAAGCCACAAATTGGACAAGCATGATGTTCACTGAACAACAATTCGTTGCCGTCCATTGTATCGACGATGACGCGACCATCCGCGAGGCGAAGTGCAGTCTCAAGTGAGTCCGCAAGACGGGCTTCGACGTCTGGCCGCACGACGACACGGTCGACGACGACTTCGATCGAGTGTTTCTTGTTTTTCTCAAGCGTGATCTCTTCGGCGAGATCCATCGTCTCTCCGTTGACACGCACGCGGACGAAACCTTCCTTCTTCAAATCGTCGAGCACCTTGACGTGCGTTCCTTTTCGTCCGGAAACGATTGGCGCGAGAATTTGCAGACGCGTCCGCTCCGGCAACTCCATCACTTGGTCGACCATCTGGCTGATCGTCTGGCTTGAAATCTCGATTCCGTGATTCGGACAAATCGGTTTACCAATTCGTGCGTACAA
>NZ_DJUM01000014.1:52877-74824 GCF_002440475.1 Exiguobacterium sp. UBA6282
CGGGGGATTTCGACATCGATGTTTTGTAGATTATTGACGCGAGCGCCTTTGATGATAATCTGATTCTTCTTTTCTCCCAACTTAGGCACCTGCTTTCAATTCTAATATGAGATCGCGGAGCTCGGCAGCTCGTTCGAACTGCATGTCCTTCGCCGCTTGACGCATCTCTTGGTCGAGCTGTTCAAGCAACGTTTCGCGCTCCGGTTTTTTAAGTTTGTTGAACTTCTCGAGTTTTTCGACGGTATCGTCGCTCTCGATCGTCGTACTGATAACACCACGCACGTCTTTTTTGATCGTCTGCGGCGTGATGCCATGTTCTTCGTTGAACGCCATCTGGATCGCGCGACGACGTTCCGTCTCATCGATCGCCCGTTGCATCGAATCGGTGACTTTATCAGCAAACAAGATGACGTGTCCTTCCGAGTTCCGAGCCGCCCGACCAATCGTTTGAATCAGCGAACGGTCCGACCGGAGGAACCCTTCCTTATCAGCATCAAGAATCGTCACGAGTGAGACTTCCGGAATATCGAGTCCTTCTCGTAACAAGTTGATCCCGACAAGGACATCGTATTTTCCGAGCCGCAAGTCACGTATGATTTCAATCCGTTCCAGCGTCTTGATCTCCGAGTGCATGTAGTTGACCTTGACGCCATTCTCTTTCAAGTAATCGGTCAAATCTTCTGCCATCTTCTTCGTCAGTGTCGTCACGAGAACGCGTTCGTTCTTCGCGACCCGGTCACGGATGTTATCCATCAAGTAATCGATTTGTCCTGTGATCGGATGAATCTCGATCGTTGGATCAACGAGACCGGTCGGACGGATGATTTGCTCGACCATCTCTTTCGAATGTTCGAGTTCATACGGTCCTGGTGTCGCCGAGATATAGATCGCCTGACTGACTTTTTCCTCGAACTCCTCGAACCGTAACGGACGGTTGTCTTTTGCTGACGGAAGACGGAAACCGTGATCGACGAGGACTTGTTTCCGTGCCTGGTCCCCGTTATACATCCCGCGAATTTGTGGCAATGTGACGTGTGACTCATCGGCAACGAGTAAAAAGTCCTTCGGGAAGTAATCGAGCAATGTATACGGTGTTGCCCCTTCCGGCATCAAGTTCAAGTGACGCGAGTAGTTCTCGATTCCGGAACAATAACCCATCTCACGCATCATCTCGAGGTCGTAGTTCGTCCGTTGTTCAAGCCGTTGCGCTTCGAGCAACTGATTGTCTTCACGTAACTTCGCAAGCTGCACTTCAAGTTCCTTCTCGATGTTCGCGATCGCTTTCTGTAGACGGGTATCTCCCGTCACGAAGTGGGACGCCGGGAAGATCGAGATGTGCTCGCGGTCCGCGACGATCTCACCTGTCAGCGGATCCATGTCACGGATCCGTTCAATCTCGTCACCGAAGAACTCGACCCGGACACACTGTTCGTCGCGTGACGCCGGGAAGATTTCGACGACGTCTCCGCGGACGCGGAACCGTCCGCGCTGGAAGTCGATGTCGTTACGCTCATACTGAATGTCGATCAGACGACGGAGCATCTCGTTTCGCCCCATCTCATTGCCGACACGCAGTGACAAGACGTGGTTGTTGTACTCTTCCGGGTTACCGAGACCATAGATACACGAAACGGACGCGACGATCAAGACGTCCTCTCGTTCGAACAAGGCGGACGTCGCCGAGTGACGCAACTTATCGATCTCATCGTTGATCGAAGAGTCTTTCTCAATGAACGTATCCGTCGATGGGACATACGCTTCCGGTTGGTAATAATCATAAAAACTAACGAAGTATTCGACCGCATTGTTTGGGAAGAATTCTTTGAACTCCGAGTAGAGTTGTCCCGCTAGTGTTTTGTTATGGGCAAGGACGAGCGTCGGTTTCTTGATTTCCTTGATGACGTTCGAGACCGTGAACGTCTTCCCGGTACCGGTCGCCCCAAGCAACGTCTGATGTCGTTCGCCTTGTTTTAGCCCAGTCACCAATTTTTCGATTGCCGTTGGCTGATCACCGCCTGGTTCAAATGGTGAAACGAGTTCAAAATCCATCGTTTGCTTCCCCCTCATCACGTTAAAAAATCTATTTCTATTGTATCACTTTACGAACAAACATTCGATTATGAAGTGCTCCTTTTAGGAAGTTACCCTTTTTTTCGAAAATGCAAAAGTTTCTTTTTACTTCAAGTGCTGATCTTCGATTTTTCTGCCGACAAAAAATCCCTGTCACGGCTGTTCCGTGACAGGGATGTACTAGTTTAATGCAAAGAGCGTACCTTCGTCCGACCGTGGACCGGTTCGTTGACGAAGAGGATACCGAGCTCATGATGATCTTGTTCATAAAAGGCACGTTGCGCAAAACGGATGTCTCCGTTATGGTTCATGACTTCAAGACGCAGATACGGTTTGTGTTTTTGGATGGCTTCATAGAACGATGCTTCCGAGTCGACCTTTTCACCGTTGACCTTATAGATCGCTTCACCTGGAATCAAGCCCATCTCAGCAGCCGGTTTATCGGGAAGTGTTCCAAGGATAACGGCACCACGCGTTCCATTGAGGAACAACGGCGTTTGCGCCCGGTTCAAGCGTTTGACCCGCTGGTGCAACAAAATGTGCAGGACGAGCAACAAGACGATTCCGTAGAGCCATTCAGCTTGACCAGTCACGTACGCAAGAACCGTCAATAAAACTGCAACAAGACTCGTGATCAAACGTCCTTGAACGAGCGGACGCATCAATTCTTTCGGCAGCTTACCTGTAAAGAGGAAACTGAAACCGATCGGTAACCAGAGAACGACCGGAACGAGTTCCGGGAAGCTGTAACGTGGCCACCAGGCTTCAAGCACGTCGCCCGGAACAAAGACGAGCAAAGGCAATAGCCAAAGTTTATTCGCTGACAGCCCACCGATGAAGCGACCACGCTTCGAAACGACGAGTGACGGTGACAGACGCCGCTGCCCGCGCCACCAGACGAGGAGACATTCCGCGACGAGCGTCAACGTTGCAAGTAATAAAACCATCTTCGGCTCGACCGCTCGGATCGAGTCAAGACGTGAATCCATCACGAACCAGCCGGTCAGTCCAAGCAAGACGATCGGCCAGAGTGGCAGGTTCAAACGAACGACACCAATCAACAGCAGGACGCTCGAAAGTCCAAGCAACAGTAGAGCGTACTGCGGTGTCACTGTCAATCCGAGCCATCCGCTGACGACGGACAAGACGAGACCGACGAGTAGGCCTGGTAAAAGTGTTTCGAGGACATCGCTTCGTTTACCGTGTGTCCGGGAGCGAAACAGTCCGCGTTCCCGTTTGACACGCCGGATGCCGATGACCCAACTGACAAGGAGTGCTAACCACAAGGTCGGACTGGCGATGAGACTAATCGCGGTCCAACCAATTTCATCGAGTAATTCCACGCGCATTCAGACCTCTTTCCATTCCTTATTATTGAGCAGCGACCTCGAGTGCTTTTTTCCGCTGGACGTCATTCTTATCGTCCTGGAGTTTCTTCAGGAGACGCGTCTCCATCTCACCCGCTGTCTGCTGATCGATTTTTCCAGTGACGTCAAGTTTCGCATCCTTTTGCAAAGCCTCGACAGCTTGTTTCATCGTGTCACCAAAATAGCCGTCCTGTCCTTTTGGCTCGTACCCGATCGCTTCGAGGACGAGGTGGGCATTCTCGACTGATTTTCCGTAATCGCCGACAGCGAGTGACTTTTGATCCGTCAAAATTTTCGTGACGTTGAAGTACGCCGGTTGTTTGACTTCGACCGTCGGCTTGACCCCTTTTTTGTGGATCCAGTTCCCGTCTGGTGTCAGCCATTTGTTCGTCGTTAACTTCAGGTCGCTACCGTCCTTCAAATCATACGCACTTTGGACGATACCTTTCCCGAACGACTTCGTACCGACGACTTCGGCGCCAGCTCCTTCCTTCAGTCCGGCTGCAAGGATCTCGGACGCTGAGGCCGATCCGCCGTCTTCTAAGACGACGATGTTATATGGTTTCTTCTCGTCTGCCTTCCCGAATTCCTGCTGCCGCTCCCCTTTATTGTTCTCGACTTGATAAATCGGCACGTCTTTCGGAATGAACGGAGCGATCATTTTCGAGACAGCCGTCAAAAGACCACCCGGATTTCCGCGTACATCGATGACGAGTCCATCAATGTTCTGACTCTCGAGTTTCGTCAACCCCTTCTCGAACTCTTCTGCTGTCGGTTCCGAGAACTGTGTTACTTGTAAGACACCGATCTTCTTGCCGTTGACATTCTCCGTTGACGTATAGACCGTCTCGATTGGAATCGTATCGCGTTTAATCGTGATCTCCATCGCGTCTTGTCCGCTACGCTGAATCGTCAGAACGACATTCGTTCCTTTTTCACCACGAATTTTTTTAACGGCTTGATCCGTCTTTTGCCCTTTTGTCGACTTACCATCGATTTCTAGGATGACGTCGCCTGGTTTGATACCGGCTTTTTCAGCAGGTGATCCTTTGATTGGCGAGACGATGACGATCGACTCACCTTTTTGTTCAAGCGTCGCACCGATCCCTTCGAACGAAGACGACAGATTCGTGTTGAACGAGGTCGTTTCCGACTCATCCATATAAACGGAATATGGATCGTTAAGCACTTCTGTCATGCCAGATAACGCACCATCGAGTAACTCTTTATCTGTCACGTCTTTTAGATAATTTTGTTCGATCATCTGCCGGACCTGGTCGATTTTTTTCCAATCACCAGTCGCATTCGCCGACGACGATGACGTCGAGACAGAATCCGTTCCGCCAGCCGCTAACATACCGACGGCACCTGCCCCTAAACCAAGCCCGAAGGTACTGACCGCAATCACTGCTGTTGTAGATTTTTTCACGCTTGATTCCCCACTTCCATTAAAAACGCATTATTTTTTTCAGTATAGCAAAAAAAGATAGGTTACCCTATCTTTTCAGTATTCTGTGGGATGTCAAAAGATGTACGGTGCTGGGTCAACTGCATTCGGTTGTCCGACTGCCCACTCTCCCTTATGCAATTCGAAATGCAGATGCGGACCTGTCGACCAGCCCGTTGAACCTAATGTGCCGACCGTCTTACCCGGCATGACTGTTTGACCGGCGGAGACGCTGATCGAATCGAGATGTGCATAGACGGTCGTGTAGACCTGTCCATCAATCAAATGCGTCACCATGACGACGTTCCCATAACCTGTTGCACTACCGGCACGTAGAACGATACCACCTGCCGCCGCATGAATCGGTGTTCCTTTTGCATTTACGAGATCAATGCCTTTATGAATCTCCGGCTTCCCTGTCAACGGATTGTTTCGGGGACCGAACGGCGACGAGACATATCCTTGAACCGGTAAATGGAACGGACGACTCGTCACGGCATCTGCCGGTTGCTCCGGCGTTGCAGTCGGTGACTCGACTTCAGGAATGGTCGGTTCCGCACTTGGAGCATCGGATTTTTTCTTTTTTGCCTCTGCTGCACGTGCCGCTTCTGCCGCTTCCGCTTGACGTTTTGCTTCTGCTGCCCGCGCCGCTTCTTCCGCTTTCCGTTTCGCTTCTTCTTTTGCTTTCCGTTCGGCTTCTTGCAGGGCGATCAATTCGTTTTGAATCAGACGGCGCTGATCCGCGAGAATTTCTGCTTCCTCGGCTTTAGAGAACTGCTCTTGTTGCAGTTCCTTGACCTTCGTGTTCAACTGGACGACAAGCTTTCGCTTGAGTTCAGATTCCGCAATGATTCGTGTCTGGAGCACGAGCAACTTCCGTTGTTCCCGTTTCATGCTTTCAAGCAATAGTGCTTGTTCCGACCGTTGTTCGCTCAGTTGTTTGACGTTCCCCTTGTAAGCTTGTAAGACATGATCATCTTGTTTGATGATCTCACTGACCGTACTGAAGCGCGAAATCAAATCACCAAAGTCTTTTGCGTCGAGCAAGACCTCGATGTATTTGACGTCTCCTTTTTGTTGGACGGCACGCAATCGGCTTCCAAGCAACTCTTCTTGCTGGTGCAGTTCCTTGAGCGTCTCGGAAATCGCTGCTTCCGTCAGACGCAATTGTTCTTTAGATGCAGCAACAGCCGCTTGTTGATCGGCTATCTTAAGCGCTAAATCATCCAAACGGCTGTTGACTTCATTCAGTTGCGCACGGGCTTCCTTACGCTCCTGTTTCGTCAAGATCAACTTCTCTGATGTCTGATTCTGTGATCGTTCCGTCTCTTTCAGACGGCTTTCGACCTCCTGTTGTTCCTTCAGCAAATCTTCTTTCGACGTGGCATCAACGGACACACTAGTTCCAATCAAAGCTAAGCTCAGGACGGCGGAATAGAATCGGACTTTCATGAGAAGCATCTCTCCTCTATTTTATTTTTGAGTAACTGATTTAAATCTTCAAGAAACGACCGAGTGATGTCGTTGATCCCCATACACCGATGAATGCACCGAGTCCGAGCAGGATTAAGACGACTTGTGCCGACAATTCACCTGGTGGAATCAACGAGAATATTCCCGCATTCACGGTAGAAAGTTGGGGTTGGATCGCATTGTAGGAGACTTCGTAACCGAAGTAGACGACGACGATCGGGATGATGGCACCTAATATGCCCATCAATAATCCTTCGACGAAGAACGGTGCACGGATGAATCCGTTTTTCGCTCCGACGAGGCGCATGATCTCGATTTCCCGGCGACGGGAGAAGATCGTGACTTTAATCGTGTTCGAAATGAGGAACATCGCCATGAACGTCAATCCGACGATCAGGATGATTCCACCGATCCGAACTCCTTCAAGGAAGCTAAACATCTTTTTAACATAGTCCTTACCGTATTCGACACTATCTACATTTTCCATTTTTTTGACGGAATTTGCAAGTGTTTCTGTCTCTTTTGGTGAGGTAGCTTTGACGATGTACCGGTCATGAAGCGGATTATCCTTTTCAACCGACTGGTAGGCTTGGGAACCTTCGCCAAGTTGCTCCTTGAAGCGGTCCAGTTCTTCTTCTTTCGAACTGTAACGAACGGAGTCGACACCCGGCATCTGCTTGAGTGCTTCACCGACTGCATCGATCTTCGACTGGTCAGCTTCTCGTTCGACGAACACTTGGATTTCGACGTCTTTTTCGACGTTATCGGAAATCTTGTTGACGTTGAACATGAGCATCGCGAATATTCCTACGAGAAGTAACGTGACGGTAACGGCACTGACAGAAGCGAATGTCATCCAGCCGTTCCGGACGAGACCTTTTGCCCCTTCCCGTAAATGACGGAATCCATTAAACTTCATAGCCGTACATTCCTTTCTCTTCGTCTCGGACGATTTTTCCTCCGTCGATCGCTAAGACACGATGACGCATCTTGTTAACGATGTCTCGGTTGTGTGTCGCCATTACGACCGTTGTCCCACGGCGATAGATTTCTTCGAATACTTCCATGATCTCCCATGCCGTATCCGGGTCCAGGTTTCCAGTCGGCTCATCTGCGATGACGAGTGACGGACGATTGACGATGGCTCTCGCGATCGAGATCCGTTGTTGTTCGCCCCCAGATAATTCGTCCGGATAGTTGCGCTCTTTATGCTTGAGCTTCACGAGATCGAGGACCTCGAGGACCTTCTTCCGGATTTGCGCTTTGTCTTCTCCTACGACTTCTAGCGCAAAGGCGACATTTTCATAAACCGTCAATGACGGGAGTAGTTTGAAATCTTGGAAGATGACGCCGATTTGGCGACGAAGTTCGGGGATTTGACGGTTCTTCAGTTTACCGACTTCGATTCCTTTAAATAAAAATGAACCGCTCGTGGGTTTCTCTTCGCGGTACATCATTTTCATGAATGTTGATTTACCCGCACCCGACGGACCGACGATATAGACGAATTCGCCTTGATTGATCGTCAAATCGACCTCACGGAGTGCCGTGACGCCGTTCGGATAAATCTTACTGATTCGTTGCATCTTGATCACGTACTTCACATCCTTACTTATTTACTGATGCTGAATGAATAGGTCCAAAAACCTACCGACCACCATTATAACAGGGACAAAATTGAACGCACATTACAATCAAATGTCATTTCAGGCGATTATACCATAAAAAAGAGGCACGAATGACGAACACATGTCGTGTGTGTCATCTCGTACCCCATCATATCCCATAATCATTTTTTAGCAGCGAGCCAGTCGGCAACAGCCATGATTTCTTTATCATCTTTCAGGATACCAGCAGGCATTTGCCCTTTCCCGTTCTTGATGATTTTTTGAATCTCTTCTGAAGAATATTTCGAGCCAACCTTCGTCAAGTTCGGTCCGACGTTTCCTTCAAGGTTTTTACCATGACACGTTGCACAGTTGTTGGCGAAGATTTTCTCAGCATCTACACCGGATTGTGTCTTCGACGAATCATCGTTCATCGTTGACTCATCCTTCGTGCCTGACGATGAATCATCAGAACTCGAATCGTCACTACCACCACATGCCGCGAGCGCAAGTGTCGTTCCTAAGCCTAACGCGAGTAACAAGTTTTTCAGCTTCATCCGGATATCCCCCTCTTGTAAGTATCTACATAAACGCTACTGACCTAGTTAGAGTATAACCGTTATCCGGAGGAGTTAAGCGTGATTTCACAAAAACTTCACGTTTTAAGAACGATTACGGCACATTACGGTAGCGTTTATCGTCTGTAAACCCGAGTCCGAGCACCTCATGGGCTTCACTGACGACGAGGAATGCCGATGGATCGATGTGTTTGACGATTTCTTTGAGCGTCGTGATTTCCCCTTGACGAACGACGACCATTAGCATCGGTTTGCGTGTCCGTGTGAACGCACCTGCCGCCTCGATTTCCGTCGCCCCGCGATCGAGTGTCTCGAAGATTTCCTTCACTAACGCTTCCCGTTGATCAGAGATGATATAAGCGAGCTTGTCGTTCGTGATCCCAAGCTGGACGACGTCGATCATCTTGATCGTAATGAACAAAGCGACGAGTGCATACAGCCCAATCTCAAGCGAGAAGATCGTCGCCGCACTGATGACGATTGTTCCGTCAAGCAAGGCGATACACAGATGAAGTGGCAATTTCGTGAAACGATGCAGGATTTGCGCAATCAAATCCATTCCTCCGGTCGACGCTCGCCCCCGGAAGATCAGACCGAGTCCAATCCCGACCCCGGCACCACCGAAGATTGCAGCAAGCATCGGATTCATTGTCGCAGCCGGAACATCGAACCGCTCATATACGAGAATGACGACCGGTAAGAAGATCGACCCGACGAGTGATTTGACACCAAAGCCCATCCCGAGGATCATCCAACCGATCGCAAGCAAAACGACGTTCGCGACGAGTTGGAACAATCCTGGCGAGATCCCGAACAAATCGTTCAAGACGATCGATAAGCCACTGACCCCTCCCGAGGCGAGTTGGTTCGGTGCTAAAAATAAACTAAAGGCACTTGCGACGAACAAGGACCCTATTAACAAATACGCATAATCGCGCACGACTTCCTGACGTGTCGATGTCATGACATTCCATTTCCCCTTATCAATTGATTCTCGTGTTTCATTTTAGCGGAAAAGTCAGACAACGACTAGACAGGCGGAACAACTCACAGTGTTCCCTTTATACCGCACTAAAGGGTGGACTGTAGCGAACGATACCGCTAACGCCACGTAATCCATTCCGTTCGAGTGCAAGAACGAGAAAGACCTCCGGCGGAACGGGGAACGGCGGCTTGATACCGTAGTCAATCGCCCGTTCAAAGCCGAACTGTGGATAATAGCTGTCGTGACCGAGGACGACGATGTGTGATTCCCCGGCGTCACGCGCATCCTCGATCACTTGACGGATCAATTCAGAGCCGATACCCTTTCGCTGCCAAGCGGGCAGGACACCGACCGGCGCTAAGGCAAGCGACGGGATGTCATCGATATGGATCCGGCTCAAGAGGACATGACCAACGATTTCTCCTTTATCAGTCACGGCGACGCGACCGAAGACTGGTTGCGCGGCTTCCTCCTCGCGTAACGCATCAACGAGATTCGCTTCGTTTGGTTGTTCGAATGCCGCTTCATGGACGAGCCGGATTCCCGTTGCGTCCTTAAAGCCTTCTTTACGGATGATCATTAGTTATTGCTCCCTTCAAATGGTTTGGTTGCGAGGAGCGTGAACTCGGACGGAATGTTCTCACCATTCCATCGCGTTTCTCCCAAAATTCATATGCTCGGTAATCCCACGCCTGTTTGTTGACCCGACTTTGCTTCTTCATCACGTTTCCCCCTTTGACGGTCAAAAAACCAGTCGAACATCGTCCGACTGGTTGGTTGTCTTACATATTCATGAGACGGAGGTACGCATCGATGAAGCCCATGATGTCACCATCCATTGCCCCTTGCGTGTTCCCGACTTCATAGTTCGTCCGGTGATCCTTGACCATGCTGTATGGGTGGAAGACATACGAACGGATTTGGCTACCCCACGCGATATCCGATTTTTCACCACGGATTTCGTCGAGTTTCTTTTGTTGCTCTTCGATTTCGCGTTGGTAAAGTTTCGCTTTCAACATCTTCATCGCCGCTTCACGGTTTTTGATCTGCGACCGTTCTTGTTGACAAGAGACGACGACGCCTGTCGGAACGTGGGTGATCCGGACAGCTGAGTCCGTCGTATTGATGTGCTGACCACCGGCACCAGAAGCACGATACGTATCGATCCGCAAGTCTTCCGTGCGGACTTCGATATCGATGTCATCATTGAATTCCGGCATGACGTCACACGAGACGAATGATGTATGACGACGGCCTGACGAGTCAAACGGTGAGATCCGGACGAGACGATGGATCCCTTTTTCGGCTTTTAAGTATCCATAGGCATTGTGCCCTTGAATACGAAGCGTGACCGATTTGACACCTGCTTCATCACCTGGTTGGTAGTCCATCGTTTCGACTTTCCAGCCCTGCTTATCGCAGAAACGTTGGTACATCCGGAGAAGCATTGATGCCCAGTCTTGTGACTCAGTACCACCCGCACCTGGGTGTAACTCGAGAATCGCGTTGTTTGCGTCATATTCCCCGTTCAAGAGGATTTGTAATTCGAAGTCTTCGAACTTCTTCTTGAGATCGCCGAGTTCTGACTCGAGCTCTTCTTGAAGATCCACATCCGGTTCTTCCTTGATCAATTCATACGTCAAGGCGACGTTCTCGTGACCTGCTTCGAGTTCTTTATACTTGTCGACCATCGCTTTTAAGCCGTTCGACTCATCGATGACTTTTTGTGCCGATTCCTGGTTGTTCCAGAAGTCCGGGTACGTCATCTCGTTTTCGAGTTCTTCAATCCGAGCAATCTTCGACTCAAGGTCGAGTGATGCCTTATATTCGTCGAGTTTCTTTTCCATCCACTCGGCGGTGTTGCGAATTTCTGCTAATTCCATGTAATCCACCTTCTCTTTCCGTGAAAAGAGGCAGGAATCTCCTGCCTCTCTTTCAGTCGATTCATCACTTACGCCTGACGGCCGTGACAGTTCTTATATTTCTTACCGGATCCACACCAGCACGGATCATTGCGTCCGATTTGGTCGTTTGGATTTTTCCGGACCGGTTTTTTCTTGACCGCTTTGTCTTCCTTACCAGAAACCGCGACTTCGTCTTGGACGACTTTTTCGCGTTTGAGGTTCGGGTCGAGATCCGCACGAAGGACGAATTGTGTCACTTCTTCTGCGATCGCAGCGTTCATCGCATCAAACATCATCGAACCTTCTGATTGGTATTCACGGAGCGGGTCGTTTTGACCGTATGCCCGGAGGTGAATCCCTTCACGGAGTTGATCCATCTGATCGATGTGGTTCATCCAGTGTTGGTCGACGGCACGCAGGACGATGACTTTTTCGAACTCATCGAATGCTTCCGCTGGGACTTCTGAGCGCTTGTGTTCGTAGTGCGCGAACGTGCGCTCTTTGAGCAACTCGATGATCTCTTCGCGTTCTTTTCCGAAGAGGTCGCTTTCCGTGACTTTCTCTTCGATTGCAAGCGTCTGGTTCGCCCACTCCGCAAGTGCACCGATGCTCCATTCTTCCGGTACGAACTCGACCGGCGTGTACTGATGGACGCCTGCTTCGATCGTCTGCTCGATCATCGGACGGACGATATCTGACACGGAACCAGCGTCGAGAATCGCTGCCCGGTCCGCGTACATGACTTTCCGTTGATCCGCCATGACGTTATCGTAGCCGAGGACTTGTTTCCGCGCATCAAAGTTATTTCCTTCGACGCGTTTTTGAGCCGATTCAACGGCACGAGACACCATCCGACTCTCGATCGGTTGCGAATCATCCATTCCGAGACGGTCCATCATCGACTGCAGCGAATCAGAACCAAAGCGACGCATCAATTCATCTTCAAGTGAGAGATAGAATTGTGATGCACCTGGATCCCCTTGACGACCAGCACGACCACGGAGCTGGTTATCGATACGGCGTGATTCGTGACGTTCTGTCCCAAGGATGTAAAGACCACCTTTTTCTAAGACACCTTGACCGAGCTTGATGTCAGTACCACGACCGGCCATGTTTGTTGCGATCGTGACCGAGTTCGCTTGACCCGCGTTCTCGATGATTTCCGCTTCACGTGCATGGTTCTTCGCGTTCAAGACTTCGTGACGGATGCCACGTTTTTTGAGGATGTTACTCAGCAACTCCGACGTCTCGACGGCAACCGTACCGACGAGGACTGGTTGTCCTTCACGGTGGGCACGTTCGATTTCGTCTGCGACAGCAGCAAACTTCCCGTTCATCGTCTTGAAGATCAAGTCCGGCATATCATTTCGGACGACCGGTTTGTTCGTCGGAACCGGTACGACGTGCATATTGTAGATGTTACGGAACTCTTCTTCCTCCGTCTTCGCTGTACCGGTCATTCCGGCAAGCTTCGTATACATCCGGAAGAAGTTTTGGTACGTGATCGTCGCAAGGGTCATGGATTCGCGTTGAATCTCGACGCCTTCCTTCGCTTCGATCGCTTGGTGCAGACCTTCCGAATAACGACGACCTTCCATGACACGACCCGTGAATTGGTCGATGATCATGACTTCGTCTTCACGAACCATATAGTCGACGTCGCGATGCATGACGGCGTTCGCCCGCAGCGCGAGGCTTAAGTGATGGTTGAGCGCGACGTGTTCGAGACCAAACAAGTTATCAATGCCGAAGTATTTTTCAGCACGGTCGATTCCTTGCTCCGTCAACAGGACACTCTTCGTCTTGATGTCGACCGTGTAGTCTTCATCTGCCTTCATGATTTTCGCGAATGCATCGGCTTGCGAATAGAGCGCTGTCGATTTTTCGGCCGATCCTGAGATGATGAGCGGAGTCCGCGCTTCATCGACGAGAATCGAGTCGACTTCATCGACGACGGCATAACTGAGTGGACGTTGAACGCGGTCTTCTTTATAGAGGACCATGTTGTCACGCAAGTAATCGAAACCGAACTCGTTGTTCGTTCCGTACGTGATGTCACAGCTGTATGCTGCTTGTTTTTCTTGACGCGACATGCTTGAGAGATTCAAGCCGACCGAGAGACCAAGTGCCGCATAAAGCGGCTCCATGATGTCACGGTCACGTTTTGCGAGATATTCGTTGACGGTAACGACGTGTACGCCGTTGCCTGCGAGAGCATTCAAATAGACAGGGAGTGTTGCGACGAGCGTCTTACCTTCCCCGGTCTTCATTTCAGCGATATCCCCATTGTGCAGGACATATCCACCAATCAACTGAACGCGGTAGTGGCGCATGCCGAGAACGCGTGTTGACACTTCGCGACAGACTGCGAAGGCTTCCGGTAAAATATCATCTAAGTCTTCTCCGTTAGCGAGACGCTCACGGAATTCAACGACTTTTCCTTCCAGTTCTTGATCCGATAACGCACCGATTTGTGTCTCGAGCGCTTCCACAGCGTCTGCTGCTTTTTCGGCTTTCTTCAGGACACGTTTCGTTGGTGCAAATAATTCTTTTAGAAAATTAGCCATGCCTTACAGTCCCCTTACTTCGAACGATTCTTTGAACGAACAGAATTCCGAGATTTTTCCTTTATTCAGTGTACCGAATACGACGTCAAATTTCAACAAGCGGACCGAGCAGCGGTCTCGGTCTTTTGTCGTAAAGCAAACGTACCTTGTTTAGAAATAGTTTTCCATCATATCAAAAAGGGACTCGCCCGTAAGAGCGAGTCCCTGTTGCATTCATTATTCTGGTTCAATCAAACCGTAACGACCATCCTTACGACGGTAGACGACGTTCGTGTTGCCCGTTTCTGCGTCTGAGAAGACGAAGAATGCGTGTCCGAGCATGTCCATCTGAAGAATCGCTTCTTCCGTGTCCATTGGTTTGAGTGTGAAACGCTTCGTCCGAACGAGTTCGAGTTCTGCCTCGTCCTCTTCATAGACTGGCGCTTCCGCTTCCGGTCCTTCGAGCGTTTTGAAGTACTCTCCGATGCCGCCTTCTTTAGCGCGCCCTCTCCGGTTCAATTTCGTTTTGTGTTTCCGGATCTGACGTTCGAGCTTATCGACGACGAGGTCGATTGCTGCATACATATCGCCATTGACATCCTCAGCACGGAGCAAGAGGTTTGGCATTGGAATCGTCACTTCGACTTTTTGCTTCTCATTGTTGACTTTGAGATTGACATAAGCCGTTTGCGCTTCCGTAGGAGTTGTAAAATAACGAGTTAACTTTTCAAGCTTTTTCTCGACGTAATCCTTGAGAGCATCTGTGACGTCCAAGTTTTCACCGCGAATGTTGTAGATCATGTAAACTCCTCCTTAAGTAACCGGTTGAACCTATGAATTCGAGATGCTCCAGTCGTTTCCTTCTGAATATTCGAAATTCTTTGGTTCGTTTTTATTATAGCACGATAAGTGAAGGAAGACCATGAGAACAATGACATTCTCATGAACGTTCACTCCTGTTCTTAGCGTACGATAATATTGAAGCATGTTGATGTTAACGTATATACCCGTTTTATTCGAACTCAAAACAAAAACCGCTTTTAGGCGAATAGCCTAAAAACGGTGGCGGCTGCTATTGGATTAGATCTTTGAAACGTTCGCAGCTTGTGGACCACGATCGCCTTCAACGATTTCAAATTCCACTTCTTCGCCTTCTTCAAGTGATTTGTAACCATCGACTTGAATCGCTGAGAAGTGTACGAATACGTCTTTCGCGTCAGACGTTTCGATGAATCCATAACCCTTTTCAGCATTGAACCATTTTACTTTACCTTGTTCCATTCGAATTCACGTTCCCTTCGCAAACCAGAGTTCGAGAGCTAGCTCTCTACGGCTTAGTCTATCAAAAGAAGGAATTATTGACAATTAAAAATTCTGATTACTTTGAATTCAATCTAAAAAATGAATAATATTCCCTACTTATTGCTCTATATTTTAAAAAATTACATTGTCATTACAGTTGTATTATTGTATTATATCGTTAGTAATTACCTATTTTATCCATTGTCCTATCTTAAGGAGGATGTAGTCGAATGCGACCATTCCATAATGACGAAAAGTATCGAATCACGAAACGGACGGTGGCGATTCTCCCGTGCTACGATATGATGAAGCAATCCATCATCGTACTCGAGGATGGCTCGACCATCATGACCCCGCTTCGACCGTATCAACTACTGCAGCTTTCCTGCAGGCAATACAACAGTTCCATTGAGGAACGCATCGTGACAGCAAAACGTGTCGCATCTGTAAAAGGAAAAGTCCCAGTCGTCATTGAACCGACACTTGGCCTCGTGTTTTTCCCAACGAAATCACCGAAACGTGATGATTGCGAGTGGTATGCTTGGAGCCACATGTCTGAAGTCATCGAGGAAGACGGACAGACGAAGCTCAAGACTCGTAATGGCATGATCCTTCCCGTAAACGCCTCTCCTTACATCGTCCGCAACCAAATGAAAGCAACTGGCGAGCTGATGGCTCGTTATCAACAATTGAACGCGATGACATTAGAGGAACGCTTTAATGCAATCAAATCTTAAAGAGTAACCGTAAAAAAATCAGGGTTGGGCGATGAATTCGCTCAATCCTTTTTGGTTTCTGCCGATATATAATGAGATGACAGTTTTAAAAAACAAGGAGGCTTCTCGATGAACATCCAATTGAACCCGGCACGTCCGGCGCAATCCCCTGGTCAGACGCCGCTTTTGGACACAAAGGCCTATAAAGGAACGGTCCTTGAGCAGACTGGTCCGCATACGGCTCTCGTCCAGGTCGGTCGGGATAAGATCGAGATGACCTTCACAGGCGACGTTCCGACAGGTGATTTCCAGTTCAAGGTCAAAGGACAGACAGCAGAAGGTTACCTGATTGAACAACTAACACCAGCGACACCAGATGCGGAAACGCCACCTGTCCTGTCTGTTCCGTCAAACGTCGATCCCGCGTTACTAGAAGGTGTACAAGCTGAACTGAAGCAAGCCGTCGCGAAGTTACTCGCAAGCGGTCAATTGCCGCAGACACCGGAAATCGTCGCCCAGCTCGTGACGGCACTGCAAGGAACGTACAAGGACTTAGCACTCGAACTCGTGTCGCGACCGGATACAGCACTGCCCGTTGACGCCGACGTCTTGATCGCAAGTCTCCTTGCGACGACGGAAGACTATCCAGATGTCCTGCCGGAGCGCGACGCCTTAACGGAGCAACCGACGTTCGAAAAAGCCGTCGCCCTTGATGTCGCCCGTGCGACGCTACCGACGCAACGCGATATCGAGACAGCGTCACCCCTACATATCCGGCAATACATTGAACACATACCAGCAGAGAAACGCCCGGCACTCGTCGCAACGCTCGAACAAGGCGAGATCGAGACGGTCCGTAAACAACTGGCGCCCTACTTCCCGCAAGCGCCACTCGAGCCGAAGACGAGCGTTCGTGAGCAATTGATCGGTCTGACGGCACGGGCAAGTCAATCGGAACCAGTAACAGGGCAACCGGCACCGGTCCGCTCTGCCTTGACGCTCGTCCGCGAAGTGACGCCACGGCTTGCTGAGATCACGAATGATTTCAAGAGCCAACAGCGAACGATCGTCTCCCAACTCCGGCAAATCGAACCGCTCGTCGAGACACGTCCGGTCCAGATGGTCGCCGTCATCGAGAGTACGGCGCAACGCTTAAAACAAGTCTTCCAGCAAACGGACGCCTTATTACATACCTCGATGAAGGATGAAAAACAGCTGATCCATTTCTTATCGAAACTTGAACGGGGTGCGGAACTAGCGTTACTCGGACGCGGTACGGAAGCAAAAGCCGTTTTACAGGAAGTCCGAGTTACGTTTGAAGCGTTCCGCTATGCGCCAGCAAATGTCCGTCCGACCTACTTACCAGAGATGCAGGGACTTCCACCACAAGCACCGTCTTTACAAGCGCAGCCCGCAACAAAAACCGTTCCATATGAGCCGCAACAGAACAGTCCACGTCTTTTGCAGGAGACCGTCCAAAAGACGCTTCAGCTCCAGACGGCGGAACTGAAACTGAGTACGCTGGCAGCAAATCCGGAAGCTGCCAAATTGCAAACATTCCTTGCAGCACAACAGCAAGTTAATAAACCGGACAGTCAGCAACAGTTGAACCAGATTTTACTCGCCTTACCGGTCCAACTTATTGAAGCGACGGCAGGACTCCACGTCCACTTACAAAACAAACGGCCGGACGAAGTGATCGACTGGGAAAACAACACGTTGTACGTCCAGCTCAATACGCCACGCCTCGGGGAGATCGGTGTCCGGGTCGAGACCGTCAATCGCAAGATGCAGATCACGATCGAAAACGATTTTCCGGTCCTTGAGCAACTGGCGACCCCGTTCCTCGACCGGACGACGGACGCTCTGCAAGCAACCGGTTACCAAGACGTCCGAATCCAGTTCCGTCCATTCACGCGTGAGCAAATCACAGAAACCGTCAAACAAGACGAGACACCACGTGGCTACGACTACCGTATCTAAAAGGAGAGACCGATATGTATCAGAAAATCGACTTAACCGGACGCAAGACTGCTGCTGTCCTCCGCTACGATGAAGCATCCGGTCAAGCACCAGTCGTCGTCGCTAGAGCTAGCGGTCAAGCCGCCGAGCGAATCCTACAAGAAGCACGGGCGAACGGGGTCGCGATCGAACACGATACGTCCCTGCTCGGTCACTTGCTTGATCTCGACCTCGGGACAGCAATCCCACCGCAACTTTACGACGTGATGGCAGAACTGCTTTTACTAATCGAAGAACTCGACAACGCGAAAGGACGGCAGATATGACAGAACAAGAACTCTACGCGATGACCCCGCAACAGCTGACGGAAGTGATGTTGACGGGACTCGTCCTTCAATACGATCGCGCCATTCTCGCACGTGATACGAATCGCTTTGACGAGGTCAACGAACGCTTACAAAAAGCCTATCAGTTACTCGACAAATTGCAGGCGGGGTTACATGACGACGGTGGTATCATCACGGCACAACTGGATGCCCTCTACCACTATCTTGCTGAGCAAACGTTACAGGTTTATAAGACGCCGCGTGTCTTAGACGAACTACTCGAACTGGCGGAAGACTTACGCGTCACTTGGCAAGCGGCACAGACCGTCGATCGACCACTCGTGCGCGCCGCACATCATCAACGATACGAAGGGATGGAATACGAATGAGAATCACGAGCAACGTTCAAGCCTTAAAGGCTTATCGCAATCTCAGCATCAATCAGACGAACGTCAAGACGACGATGGATAAACTATCGAGCGGTCAAAAAATCAATCGGGGTGCGGATGATGCAGCTGGTCTCGCGATCTCGGAGAAGATGCGTAATCGTTTGAAAGCACTCGATAAAGCAGAACAGAACGTCCTCGATGGGGTCTCGATGATTCAAACGGCTGAAGGTGGTTTGAGTGAGACACACAACCTCTTGCAACGGATGCGCGAACTCGCCGTCCAAGCTGGGAACGGAACACTCGCGACCGAAGACCGGACAGCGATTCAAGAAGAGATCAACCAGCTGACGAACGAAGTCTCGCGGATCGCGAAGACGACCCAGTTCAACGGCAAAGAATTGTTGAGTGGCAAGTTCAACGATGCCGACAGTGCGCTGTTCATCCAAACGAATGCCGGAGCAAACGAAGGGATCTCGATCACGATTAACGACATGCAAGCTCTTGCGATCGGCGTCAGTTCAACGACACAAACCGATTCCTCGATTCGTCCGCTTGATTTTTCGAGCGGTGACGCACCCGAATATGCCCTTAGCGTCATGACGGCAACGGACGCGAATGATGCGATCAGCCATTATACAAAAGCAATTGATACGATCTCTCAGCAACGGGCACAACTCGGGGCGATCCAGAACCGGTTCGAAGCGACGTCTTCCGTCCTCAGCGTCAGCGTCGAGAACTTGACGGCGTCGGAATCACGGATTCGCGACACCGATATGGCACGTGAGATGATGGAATATGCGAAATATAATATCCTCAACCAATCGGGGATGGCGATGATCGCTCAAGCGAACGCCTTGCCGCAAGGTGTCTTACAACTACTCAACTAAGGAGGCAGACCCGATGGATATCCGCCGCATCCAAGAAACGCAACGACTCCAGTCCTTAAAAGGCGGTCCGCGTGAAGTCGAAGCGTCGACGACATTCTCTGCCTTGATGCAGGAGAAACGCGACCACAAAGGCTATGAGCGCTTGCAACAAAAGCTCGCGCTCGTCGAAGAACACGGGCAACTGCTCGCTGAAAGTCAGACAATTGAGCACCTCGAAAGCTACAAAGAAAAGATCAAGGACTTCTTAAAAGACGCCCTCGACCAATCACAACAACTCGAAGAGAAGCGCGGCTTCAACCGCCGTGGTCGGACGAAGATCTATAAAGTCGTCGAGCAAGTCGATGCGAAGCTCCTTCAGTTGACGGATACGGTCATCTCTGGCGAATCGCGCCGGCTCGATATCCTCGACCAAGTTGGCGAGATCAAGGGAATGCTCGTCAACGTCTTCGTATAATTTAGATTAGAGGAGTTCCCCTACATGCCAGACTTATATCTTAAAAAATGCACCTGCCCCTACTGCTTGAAAACGACGGAGACGAAACGTGTCCTGTCGCGACATATCCGTGTCGCCTCGACCGACTTTGATGGCTTCATCCGCCATCAAGGCGTCAACGTCTATCTTTATGAACCGGTTCAGTGTAGCCATTGTCGGTTCTTCTTCCATGAGTCGTTTGGAAAGTTGTCGCCGGACGTTCGAGCGACCTTAAAAGATCATATCCTGCCGACGCTTCCCGTCTTACCGTTCGCTGGCACAGAGCGGACGATCGAGCAGGCAATTCAGCTCTATAAGCTTTGTCTGTACACGGCTCAAGTGACGGAGCAAAAGCCAGCCATCCAAGCAATGCTCGGCGTTCGTCTATCCTGGTTGCATCGCTTGACCGGTCAACAGAACGAAGAACAACTTTGGGCGAGTCGAGCGATTGAAAAATACGTACCTCTATACGACAACTACACGTCCGTCAAAGAGAGCGGGCTTCCGGAAGACGTCCTGTTATTGAGGATCGCCGACCTATATGCTGTGACGAAAGAGAAAGATACGGCTCGCCTCTGGTACAGTCGTTTGTTCCAAAGTAAGACAGCGACCGATAAAATCAAAAAAGACGCACGGACCCACTGGGAATGGGTGCAAGAGCAGGACTGATCCTTGTTCGTCAGTAGACGCAACAAGGATTTTTTTCACTGCTCGCAGTCGCGCGGAGACGATTACCTACGCCGAGAACGTCCTCCTTCGCTTAAACGATCCGTTTTTCTTTGACTCGACCGCGATGCAGGTCACACCGTCGATTGGCATCGCTCGTTACCCGGAGGATGGTCGAACGACGAGTCTATTATTGATTCGCGCCGATGAAGCGATGTATACAGTTAAACAGGAAGAGAAGAACGCGTACCGCTTCAAATGAACAAAAATGCCCCGTCCAAACAAATGGACAGGGCATTTTTTTGTCATGAGCTTACGACTCACGACGATATTTTTCTTCTTCATAGGCATCTGGTGCATCGGAGACAGGGCGTTCGAACTCTTCCCATGATTCCGATTCGACGTCCGGTTCAATGAATTGATCGTACGAGCCATCCGATTGGAAATACGGACGTGGTACAGGACGTTTTTTTTCTTCCCGCTTGGTCACGAAAGATTCCTCCCTCACACAAGAAAGTTACTGACGAGAATCAAAATACGGTGAAAAACTATGATCGACTTCCTCGTACGGATCAACGTACGATTTACGACTCGTTTGCGTCTGACGCAACTGACTGATTTGTACCCCTAATTTAGCCGTTTCTGCTGATAATTTCAAGTCGATTTTCCGACTATCAGCGACAAGTTCCTGGATGACGGCTTGGTTGGCACCAACAAGCAAATTCGAGTGTGCCGCGATGAACGCTTCTCGTTCGTTCAGCAGACCTTGAATCTTCTCAATCCACTCGTCATACGTCTCCTCATTTGGCGTTTGATCAAGCAGTTCAATCAGTCGTTTCGTCTTTAGGCGAAGCGGATCGAGCGGACTCATCGTTGCCGTGCGAGTTTCATCGCTTCTTTCCACGTCTCGCGGAATTCTTCCGCAAAGCCAATCACTTCGTCAATCGCAACGAGATCGTTTTTGACGTTCGCATCAATCAGCCGTGTCTGCATGTAGTCATACAGACTGTTCAAGTCTTTTGACAAGGCAATTGATTGATTGAGCGTCAATTGTAACTCACTAATAATGGCTTGCGCTTTTTGGATATTCGTATTTTTTTGTTCAATCATCTTCTGTTCGATAGCTCGTTTTGCGAGCATCGAGAATTTGATCAAACCCTCATATAACATCAATGTTAAATCTTGAGGTAACGCCGTCGTTACCGAGTTTGTCTGATACGTAGTATAAGGGTTCATCGCGTTTCCTCCTT
>NZ_DJUM01000014.1:74885-84568 GCF_002440475.1 Exiguobacterium sp. UBA6282
GACAGCATGCTCTTATCGAGATCAGCGAGTGATTTCCCGAGTCGATACGTCGTCGCAACCGCTCCATCCCGTCCGGCAACACCGGAAATCTTATCACGAAGTGTTGTCGCAAATCCTTGAATTTGCCGGACAAAACCATCACGTCCATTCGGATTTGGAATCGTGTTCCCTTGCGCATCCTTCGTCGGTTCAGGGGCATCAGTTGTAAACAGTTTATAGACACCTTCCGGTTGTTCTTCGAGCATCTTCTTCAGTTTCGTTTCATCGATTTTCAGCTTCCCACCATCCCGGAAGTCACTCGTTGAAGTGATCCCGATTTGCGACATGTACTGGAGTTGAATCGTATCTGTTCCTGACGTGTACGAATAACCGGTATCGATTTTCGACGAGATCGCACTCCGGAACTGATTCAGCCCGTCCTGTAAGTAGCTATCATTCTTCAGCACACCACTCATCGCTTTTTCTTCCCACTTCTTGACCTCGTCCTCACTGAGTTCCTTACGCTGGGCATCTGTCAATGGTTGGTAGTCACGATATTTCTCTTCACGAACCTTTTTGTTCATTTTATCGATGACGTCGTTATATTTATCAACGAAATTTTTGATCGAATCAAAGTTTTTCTGCGTATCGAGCGTCGTATTGATCGTCGTCGCTGTCGTCGAGATGTTATTCAATGTGATCGTCAGACCGTTTTGCGCGAACGTATTCGTTGTCTGTTCGAGTTGTTGTCCACCAATCGTATACTTGGCGTTTTGTCCTTCCCGACCGAATGTTGCATCCTGTGAATTAACCTTCGCAGTATTAGTCGAGGCATCAACGATAGAGATGTCGGCTCCTGCGGGGTTTAAGTTACCGGTACTCGTTTTCGTTAAGACAAGTTTTCCTGTCAAATCATTGAAGACCGCGTTCATCCCGAGACTTGTTTTACCGTTGATCGCCGCTGTTAAGTCCGAAATTTTTTGTGTTGCATCCAGCTGCAAAGTTTCCGTCACTGCAACACCTGTTGCATCGAATGTATTGATTTGGACGTTAATTTTGCCATTCGCATCCTTCGTGAACAATCCACTCTCTTCAAGTGTGGCGTCACTCTTTTTCCCACTTGCTGCGACCATCGTTACCGAAGCGGCACTCGCGAGCTGATCAATGCTGTCAATCGTCACACTGCCAGCTGACGCTGCTGGACTCGCCGTTACCGTCAATGCCGTCGGATTAGAACTCGTAACCGTTTTTGATTGATAGTTCTTCGATAACAACATATCGCTTGCCGCTGTCCGGAAGTCAAGTAACGCCCGGTTCATCTCCCGGTAAGCATCGCGTTGCCATGTCAGCGTCTGTTTCTTTTGCGATAAACGATCGACCGGTGCCCGTTCCGCCTGCATCAATTGTTTAATCATCGTTTCTGTATCAATTCCACTTGCTAAACCGCTCAGTCGAATACCTGCCATCCAATCAGTCCTTTCTGTTAAATCCGTTTATCGATTAATTGATTAAATTCCATGAATGCCGCAAAGAAATCGAGTTCTTTTTTACTCGGAATTTCCTGGACGACGTTATTATTCGTATCAACAACTTGAATGTAATATTCGTTTAATTTTTCATGCTTGACGAATTTAAGTCCTGTCCGTTGCAGTTCTAGCTTGATATTCGCTTGTTCCATCGCTGTTTCAAGTTTTGTAACGTGTTGGGGTGTCGGTAGGACAACGACTCCTTCTTCTGCTAGTGCTTCCTGATTCGCTTCCACAAACACATTACGTGTCGCTTCGTACGGTAGGACGTTCGAAGGCAGATGAAGGCGAATTTCCGTATTAATGGAATTCATAGTCGGTCACTCCTTGTTTTAGTATCTATTTATTTATCGGTCTATACTAATTTTTTATTAGCTTTAGACCTATATTAGAATGATTATTTATCAAAAATGACTCTTTTAGTAAAGAGTCATTGAATAGAGCTAGCTTTTTATAAACACAGACATATATGCCATATTATTACATTCATTATCCTTAACAAATTTCAATACCCGATATAGATAAATTGGATCATGCTCTATCGACTTCGCAAATGATTGAATTAACTTTACAACTAGATCAGGAGTAAGACCTTTATGATAAGCAGACATTCCTATCAAATGATTTTTAATTAAAGAATAGTGAATAACTAACATCATATAATCATCAAATGGCTCATTATACTCTAAAGGATACAAATTTTTAAAAATATAATTTACAAGATAATTTTCTAACATGTATTCATTATTTTTTATAAACGGTTTGTAATGTTCTCTTAAGATTTTTTTATAATGTTCAATATTATCAATACTGTCATTATTACTAGATTCTTTTAGTCCTTGTATCATTTCGTTTAGACATTCGAAGTATCGTTTGTTAGAAATTCCTTTACTAAATTTGTTCTTGATTATTTCTTTAAATAACATTAAATTGACTTTTGGTTTCTCAGGTATTTTTTCCAAAGCTTCATCAAAATTACCTTGATTTATCATATTAGAAAAATTAGTAATTAAATTTGGTACTTCATTACATAATCCCATATCGATTTTGTTCTGAAGCTTTTGAAAAAATAAACCTAATAAAATTAACCTTGACTCAATATTATAATTTCGATTTTGAATAAGCCCTATAGAAAAAATTCTTATATTCCAAAAATAGTACTGTAAAGTATCTTTATTAGTTTTAGTTTGCACCGCTTTATTTATATTCGCTGATAAATCTTCATCTAAAAA
This sequence comes from Exiguobacterium sp. UBA6282, assembly GCF_002440475.1. Taxonomy (NCBI): domain Bacteria; kingdom Bacillati; phylum Bacillota; class Bacilli; order Caryophanales; genus Exiguobacterium; species Exiguobacterium sp. UBA6282. The sequence continues at coordinate 77,623 of NZ_DJUM01000014.1, forward strand.
ATGATCGAATTGCATGGGGATAGGGTTAAGTAGTATTAATCTTGCCGCTTCTGGACAAGAGATTGTTGCAGCCTTTTCAATAACTCCATTAACTGAATTAACGATTCTTGGATAAGTACTACAAGTATTTGAAAGGTATTCTTCTCCTAAGGTAGTTTGTATACTACACAAACTTTTTTCATCTAAAAAAGAGCATGCATTATTTTCATTCATTTTTATTTTTGCAAAGTTAGATTCTGTTGAGTGAGATCTTTCACGTTTTATATATTTTTTAAACTTTGGTTTTAATTCGATATGTTGTGATTTTCGATATTTACGATAGGTTTTCTCATCTATTGTAACTTTCCATCCTGAACAGCATGAATCTTCACATAATGATCCGATACATTTGAATTTTTTCATGTATTGAGGAGTCAATATTTCATTTTTAGTTTTTAAATTCATTTGAAAGGTTCTCCCTCCATTTATTAATTTCAATACAAAATAGTTTTTAAGAATTATGTACTGAAATTAATAAATGGATAGATTATTATCTAATCTATCCATTCATTAAAATCATTTAACTAATATTAACGAAGTAATTGTAAAACTCCTTGAGGTTGCTGATTCGCTTGTGCAAGCATAGCCTGTGCAGCTTGTGCAAGAATCGAGTTTTTAGTCTGGTTCATCATTTCTTTTGCCATATCAACGTCACGAACGCGTGATTCAGCCGCTGTTAGGTTTTCAGAAGATGTTTTGAGGTTGTTAATTGTGTGCTCAAGACGGTTTTGGTTTGCACCAAGTTTTGAACGCTCAGCAGAAACTGTATCAATTGCTGATTGAATTTTTGTAACTGCACTTGCTGCGTTAGCATGTGTTGAGACATCTAATGCTTGTTCAGTCGTAGTGTTGTTCGTTCCGTCAGTAACCGCTAATTTTGAATCTGTTGTTCCAGTAGTAGAAATTCCTAGAGCAGATGCACGCATATCAGCAATATCTAAAGTTAAACTTTGGTTTTCGTTTGCGCCAATTTGGAACTTCAAGCTCTTAGTTGGATCTGCTGCAACTGCTGCAACTTCAGTAACACCAGCTTTTGTAGTCGATAATGTTCCGCCAGTAACAACCGGAGCTGTTGAAGATTCAGAACCTGTAGACTGTACTAATTTCAGTGCTCCTGAATTATCAGTAGCAGCGTATTTGTCTTTAATAGTTGCATTAGCTTCAATTGCTGTCGCAAGAGATGCTGCATCTTTAAATTTGCCACCTGTACCATCGCCAGCAACATCATAAGTGAATGTTTCACCATCGATAGTGATATCCGACGTTCCTACTGTTACTCCATATTCACCAGCTACACCAGTAACAGCTGCAACAGCCGCACCATTTTTACCACCATCAAGTAATTTCTGAGTATTGAACTCAGTCGTGTTACCGATACGGTTAATTTCAGAAGTCAAAGAGTTAATTTCTTTTTGAATCTCTCCACGGTCAGATGTTGTGTTTGTATCGTTTGCCGCTTGGTTAGCAAGTTCACGCATCCGTTGAAGAATATCGTGTGTCTCGTTCAAAGCACCTTCAGCTGTTTGAATGAGTGAGATGCCGTCTTGTGCGTTACGTCCAGCTTGATCAAGACCTCGAACTTGTGCACGCATTTTTTCAGAGATTGCAAGACCAGCTGCATCATCCCCAGCTTTATTGATGCGAAGACCTGAAGCGAGTTTCTCCATTGATTTACTTTGAGCTGCAGTAGCACTCGAAAGTTTGTTGTGCGTGTTAAGCGCAGTTACGTTGTGATTGATAATCATTGTAATTTCCCTCCATAGGATAAGTTTTTTGTCTCTTTGAAGATCCGTCTTCTCCGAGATGTGCCCCCTGGCCGGCCCAAGAGTGACACGGTGGATGAAGTCGATGACTGCTTCCACCTTATATATCGTCGTCGGCTCGAAATGTTTAACAACTTTCTTCAAAAAAATGCAAAAAAATCGTACATCCATGTCGGATGTACGATTTCTCCGTAATTTAGAGACGCGTCGCACCTGTCTCTTCTTGCAATTGTTCCGCTACTGCTACAAGCTCTTCCATCGCCCCGTTCACTTCACCGAGTGATGCTGCTTGATGGCTCGATGCCTGTAAGACTTGTTCTGCGTGCTTCGATGCTTCCTCAACCATAGCGAGGATATTTGCTGTCGTTAAGCCAACCTGATCGATCTCTTGATCTGATTTAACGACGAGCTGATCAACCGATTTCACGCGTGAATACACGTTCTCTGTCGAATGGTGAATCTCTTCAAATGACGAACCTGCCTGCTCAACGAGTCCGACACCAGTTGCGACTTCACTTTGAACATCGGTCATTGCGTTCGCCGTATCATTGACGAGACGTTTGACACCAGAAATCAAATCAGTGATTTCTTTTGCTGATGTTGCTGTCTGTTCCGCGAGTTTTTTGACTTCTGCTGCAACGACGGCAAAACCACGCCCCGCTTCGCCTGCTCGCGCTGCTTCAATCGACGCATTCAAACTGAGTAAGTTCGTCTGTGCCGAAATATCACTGATGACATCGGTAATCCGCGAGATTTCGCCTGTCATATCCGTCAGACGACCGTTTAGTGTCGCTGACTGTTCCATCTTCTTCGAAATCATATGCATCGCTTCGACAGAATCTGTCGCTAGTGTCTTCCCGTTCTGGGCTTCCGTCTGCATGACCGTCGCTGATTTCAAGGCTTCGTTCATCTCTTTCGCGACTTCATCCATCGTCCGTTTAACGGCACCAAGGGCGTCCATCGACAAGTAGGCTTGATCGACGTTTTCGTTCATCTTCGCGGATAGCTCTGCCATCGCTGAACGAATGCTTTCACCTGATGCATTGCCTTCCTGGACCGCTGCTGCGATCTCTTGCGCGGACGCTGTTAGCTTATCGCTTGAGCTTCCCATCTGTGTCGCCTGTTTGCGGATATGTAAGACCATGACTTCTAGTTCGTGCATTAGTTGGTCGACTTCATCGCCACGTTTCGCTTCCTCGAAATCGACGTTGAAGTTGCCGTTCGCGACTTCGCGTGCCGTCTCTGTCGCCTTTTCGATTGCTTTGATGGGTTGACGTAGAATCAATTGCGTCAACGACGTCCCAATCAACGATAATAGTAAGCCAATCCCTGCTCCAATCCAGATCGCGTTCGTATCCGCGACATCAAGTCCACGGTGGAGATAAAGCACAAGCTGGGCTGAGATACCACTCGTGATGACCGAGATGGCTAAGACCCAAAAGAATAACCGTACCTTCAAGTTGCTTCGTAATTTACGCATAACCGAAACTTCCTTTCCTGTATCTTCTTTCACCGTCCTCTCTATCGGTTTCTTTTGTAACCGTTTTAAGTCAGTTGACCTGATTTTCAAAAGCGATTTCCAGCGATATGACAAAAATACATCAAAAAGAGTGATGGACCGCTTCATCCATCACTCGTTACCGTACTATTATTTCCGCTCTATCTCGACATACTTATATGAGATATCCGTTCCGACATTGTGGCGGGCAAGATGTGTGACTTCTGTGTTTTGCAGGAAAGCATTCTTCCGTTGGTAGACAGGTGAGATCGCTTGATCGTCGAGCAACACACTTTCCGCTTTACTGAGTAACGCGAGACGTTTGTCTTGATCGAGTTCACTTTCAGCCTGTTTCAAAAGACGGTCATACTGTTTGTTCGAGTAGTCCATCATGTTGAACGGGTTACCCGTCGTGAACAAGTTCAGGTATGTCGTTGCATCCTGATAGTCCGGAGCCCAGCTCGCGAGTGACAGATCGTAATCCCCTCGTCCTTCACGCGCGAGACGCTCTTTCTTCGGTAGCGACAACAGTTTGACGTTGACGTTCTGCTTCTTCAACGCGCCTTGGATATACTCCCCGATTTTTTTCGAGACATCGTCATCTTCGATCAACATCGTCAACTCAAGATTTTGCTTCGCCAGCACTTTGTTCGCCGCTGCTACATCATATGATGATTCGATTTGACGCGCACTATCGTATTTCGGATCAAGTTCTTTCGGTACGATGTAGTCAGCTGGGAGTGATCCGTTTCCAAGCAACGTCTCCGTCAACGCCTTTTTATCGTATGCTGCGTCGATCGCTTGGCGTGTTTTCTTATCCTTCAAGGCGTCCGTCTTTTCGTTCATCCGGATGAAGAACATCCGCGAATCGCTGAACGTGTTGTACTCTTTTTTCCCTTTGTACGTGACGACGTTCTCTGAGTTGAGTGGTGCAACATCGAGATCGCCTGACTCGAACAAGTTGATCGCAAGCATCGGATCTTTGATGATTTTGACGTCGACTTCGTCAATCTTGACGTTCTTCCGGTCTGCGTATTCGGCGTTCTTCGCGAGCGTATACCCTTGTTCGGCTTGATATTTCTTGAATGTGAACGGTCCGTTGTAGACGTTCGTCTTTGGATCCGTCCCGAACTGGTCGCCTTCTGCTTTGACGATATCTTCCCGGACCGGCATATAGGTACCGAACGTCGTCATGCTGAGGAAGTACGGCGTCGGACGTTTTAATTCGATCTGGAGTGTCTCGTCGTCGACTGCTGTCGTTTTTTCGACCGGTTCAAGCAAATAAGCGAACGGTGAGTTCGTTTTGACGACACGCTCGAACGCATAACGGAAGTTCTCCGCTGTGACGGGCTTTCCGTCTGACCATTTTGCATTCGGGTCAAGCTTGAACGTGTAGACTTTTCCGTCCTCTGATACGCTATGCGATTTTGCTGCTGCCGGAACAAGTTTGTTCTTCTCATCAAAACGATAGAGTCCTTCGTAGATTTGATTGAAGATGTTTGACGTGATGGCATCTGCCGGGTCAACCGACAGGAGATCGTAGCTCTCCATCGTATGCAAGACCTTCTTATCTGCTTTTTTATCCTCTGCTGGTTCTGTCGTTGCACATCCTGCGAGTAAAACTGCCGTGCTCGCCGCTGCGATCAATGTCTTTTTCATGTGTAGTGCCTCCTGAGAAATGTGATGAGCGTTGGATGATTCGGCATTTGACGTACAACAAAAGGCGCCCTCTACGCATAGCTAACAGCTAATGCATAGAGGACGCCTGTATCCGCGCGGTGCCACCTCTGATTGAGACGAAAAATCGTCTCCACTTGTCGCTGGTCCAACAACCAGCTAGCCCGGTAACGGGGGCAACCGTCCTGTCTACTCGAAGGTTCAACAGGCTCTCAGCGGTCCATTCTCGTTCAGCTTACCGTGTCAGGCTCTCACCATTCCTGACTCGCTTGGTCGGCAGTGTTGACGATACTTACTCCGCGTCGTCGATGTAATTGATATGGCTTAACTTGTTGTTTACTTTACACGGCTTGTTTTTCGCTGTCAACGAAAAAAACTCAGAACGGGTGGTCTTCTTGTTTTTCTTGTTCCCGACGGACCGGTCGTGGTTGAATCGGTTCGACGTGTTTGACATGTGTTCGTGTAACGATGCGGTTACTGAGTGCTGCATCGACCAAAATCGTGATCGCTGCTGCCATGTGTAAGAACATCCCAACGACCGGAATGACACCAACCGTTGATGCGACGATCCCGACGATGTTCCCTTTTGAGACATTCCCGGCACGTGCCGTCAATACGACGACGACGATGTGAAACGCGAGCATCAACCACAGAGCATTGTAACCTGAGAAAATGACGATCGAACCACCTAAGAGCGGAATCCCGAGCACCGCTTCCATTCCACCTGATACCCACTTCAACGTCCGCAATGAATCCTGTCGACTCTCCATGACGTCGCCTCCTCTTTTTTTCCATATGTCTAGTATACGACGGATTGCAGAAAAGGTTCCAACGTTTTTGTTTAGTTTCTGTAATAATCATCATAAAAAAAGAACGATCCGGAGACCGTTCTTCGATGAGGCATCACACGTCCACTCGACTTCTGCGAGCCGAAAAGTCGTAATGCTTGCTTCAATTAAACTGCCAACACATGGAACTGATAACCACGATGGACGACGAATCCTGCTTCTTTATAAAGATCAAGCGCCCGCTCGTTATCCGTCTCGACGTCGAGCTCCAGTTGTGTCCGACCTGTCCGGAACAACGCTTGAACCATCAGCTTCAGCATCTTCTTACCGTAACCATTGCCTTGTGCTTCTGGACGAACCGCAAACGCATGGATGCTCGCTTGTGTATCGGAAGCGAGATAGGCACGAATGACACCAATCGGCTTGCCATTAGCGACGCCGATGAACGTGATCCGGTCGTCGGATTCAATCGCTCGATAGATTGACTCCGCTTCCTCGTCTGTGTTCCCAAATGATTTGCCGAGAGTCTCGACGATGAACGGGCGGTCGTCCGCTGTTGCTTCGCTTAATTCGAAATCCGGATCTGCTTTCAAGAACAACTGCGCCTTTTTCAAGACCATGTTATACTCCGTCATCCGGTACTCTGCCCCTAACCCTTCAAGGACGGCTTGACCTGATTCACTTGCGTCATCAATGACGAACGTGAATGCTTCAACGCCTGCTTCCGTAGCACGTGCGCGCGCCGCTTCAACGAGTGTTGTGAAAATGCCCTGTTTTCGGTAATCGGGATCAACGAAGACATTCAATTCCCATTCCGTCGGTAAGTACGCGAATGCTTGTAAATATCCAATCAATTGCTCACCATCATAGATTGCGAAATCATTCTCGCCGACCCAATCGGCTGCGACCTTTAATTCAATGCCGTCGTGATCGTTGACACATTTTTCGAGTTGTAATACATCTGTTGTTTGTTTGACGTCTGTGACGTTCCATTCCATATTCATTCACCTCATTTTCAACTATACCGAACGAACAAAAGAAGCACTAGCAAAAGCTAGTGCTCATTGCAGTTTGAATGTCTTCATCATCTGCGGGACGTCCTTAACGATCAAGTTCTCGATCGCTTTCTTGCCGACAGCACCTTTAACGGCTTCCGTCGGTAAGACGTAGTAGTAGGTTTT
>NZ_DJUM01000014.1:84663-86607 GCF_002440475.1 Exiguobacterium sp. UBA6282
GACACCGTATTTTGATTTAACGGTCTTATTCTTGACGAATTCGACCTTGTCTTGCTGGATTGCCTTTTTCAACGCATCCGTCGTCTTGACCGTATAGCCGAACGTCTTGTTCGCGACGACTCCTTTGCTATATGTCACGTTACTTGCGGCAAAACCCGTCACCGGAGTCAGACATGCTCCGAGTAAGACTCCTGTCATTGCGATTCGTTTCATACTGACTCCCCCTTAAAATGATCTATAGTAATGAATTCCCTTTTGCGAAATAGGTAAACTCTATTCTCGAAAAAGATTTGACGGAATTGTCTAAATTTCTTACGATAAGGATAACGAAACGAAATGGGGTTAAAGCGATGACTGAACAAGAACAATTAACGCAAGAACAGCTCGATAACTTGCTCAAGAATGCGTTTGCAATGCAGGTTCCGATCCTCGAGAAGTTCATGAAGGATACACACGATCGTTATGCACTCGCAACGACGTCGTTCAAGCGTGACATGGAAGCAATGAAAGAGACGGAATGGCATCAGTTCTTCGCTAGTAAACTGTTACCGCACTTCTTCCTCGAGCACCTCGGATTCGGGGCATCGTTCCGCTTCAACGGACACGATAAGGAAGTCGATCTTCCGGAAAACGTCGTGCCCGTCCGTAATGATGCCGATGAGCAAATCGAAAAAGTCGTCCTCGGGGTCAAAAAGGCGATGCAAGATGAGCACATCAAGAATCACGATCTCGTCGCGAACTTCTATAAAGAAACACTCGAACTCGCTTGCCAAATGGGGAGCCGTGTCGGGATGAGCGATGAGTTCTATACTCTCGTCAAACCAAGTCTTGTTCATGCGAACGAAGGCGAATAATTTTTAAATTCTACCAACATAAAAAAGGAGATCAGCTTCTGTATGATACGGAAACTGTTCTCCTTTTTCGTATGTCTGTTTCAGAACGAAGCAGCTCATCCGCGACTCCTACAGGAAAGTGCCAACAGCACCTAGTAAGACCCGGCAGATGGCACGGAGTGCAAGATGCCGCGGCTTACTCCCGCCTGTGGAAAGCAAGGATGACGGAATCGTTCGTCAGAATCCTCTACCATTCTACCCCATCAAAACCGAACGTAGAACACCGCTCCCCCACCATTCCGGTCGCGAACACCATAGTCGAATTGATGACTATCGAGAATCATCCGACTGATCGCAAGACCAAGTCCATGTCCGGCACTGCCTTCTTGTTTGACGTAGACGTTCCAGATCGTTGCCCGGTCTTCTGCTCGGACACCCGCTCCTTCATCCTCGACCGTCAATTCGTCATCCGTTAAGCGAACCGTGACCGTTCCTCCGACTGGTGAAGCAAAACGGGCGTTCATCAAGAAGTTGATCAGGACACGTTCGAACATCCGTGAATCAAGTGATTGCCTAACCGGTTGCAGCTCCGTCGCCAGCGTCAGTCCTGCCTGCGTGAACGTCCCACGCAGGCGTTCGACTGTCGCAAGCACGAGTTCATCNNATGACCGAGTCGATCCGTCTCCTCGATGATACTCGTCGTCACGTCGGGCAGTTCGGCAACAGGAATAACACCTGCTGCGAGCGCCTCGGTCTCGTTTCGAATGATTGCGAGTGGCGTCCGCAAGTCATGGGTGATACCGGCGATGAACGTCTTTTGCAGATGATCCTTTTGTTTGAGTTGTGTCTGCATCTCATCGACCGCGTCGATCAACTCCCCGACTTCATCCTTCGGTCGGGCTGGCAGGACGACGTCCGTTTCACCAGCACCAATCTTTTGAGCGACGGATCGAAGCGTCACGATCGGTCGTGTCAGGTGCCGTGCCATATAGTACGCGAGTAAGGATGCCAGCAACAGGGTCACAAGTAACGCGAGTCCGATCGCGACATAGACACCGTCGAGAGCGCTACTCGCTAGCGGCGCTTGTCGCACCGTCGTGATCCGCGTTCC
>NZ_DJUM01000014.1:86721-90019 GCF_002440475.1 Exiguobacterium sp. UBA6282
GCTTCAAGCGCTTGTTTGATGATGTTCGCTTCCCGCGCGAGTTGATCGTACCGTTCGCCTTCTGCAAACCGATTGACAAGGAACGCCGTCAAGACGAAACTGAGGACCCCCATCACGAGCAGCGGACCGACGACAGCGTATAAGAACTTACGCATCAAAGGACGTCGTTTCATTCAATCGCCTCCAATCGATAGCCGACCCGGTGCACCGTCTTCAATTGTTGTCTAATGACGGGTAGCTTATCGCGCAATTGTTTGACGTGCGTGTCGACCGTCCGGGTATCGCCTCCAAATGCGTAACCCCAGACGTCGTCAAGAATCTGATCCCGGCTCAGTGCCTCCCCGAGATGTTCGATGAAGTAGAGCAACAGTTCGAATTCCATCTTTGCGAGACTGACTGCCTGTTCTCCCAATTTGACTTGGCGTCCCTTCTCATCGATCGTCAAGTCACCGAACACATGACGGGCGACCGGCCGGACTTTTAATGCCCGTTCAAGCCGGATCGTCAATTCCTTCAGGACGACCGGTTTGACGAGATAATCATCGGCACCGAGTTCGAGTCCGAAGACACGATCATCTGCCTCCCCACGCGAGGTCATCATGAAGACGACCGGCGGCTGAACTTGTGATTTGATACTTGGCACGAGCGACCAACCGTCACCGTCCGGCAAGCGGACGTCGATTAAGACAGCGTCAAACGTTGTCGTTAAGCACTGTTTCGCCTCTGCTAACGAACCGGCAATCGTTACCTCATACGCATGGTGACGCAGGAAACGCGCTGTCACCTGCGCTAATTTTTGTTCATCCTCAATCAATAGTACATTCATGGTCATCCCTCCACTCCTAGTGTAGCGCCTTTTTGTCCAGATTTTCCTTTCTTCGCAGTTTCTTTGCAACTTCCTCACAACTTCTCTTTCGTGACCCTCTACCATAAAAGGTGAAAGGAGTGATCATCCCATGACATTCAAAAAACAATGGATCACTGCATTGACAATTAGCGTATTAACCGTTGGAGGCGCATCAGCATATGCTGCGACGAACGACGACTCGAGCACGACAAAACAAGCGAAACACGGGCACCACTTCGAAGGTATGAAAAAACACGACATGACGTTACTCTTGAAAAAATTGAACCTGACACAAACTGAGGTAGATGCTGCCCGGGAGAAAGGGCAATCAATCGCAGATCTTGCAAAAGCAAAAGGGATCTCGTTCGCTGATTATAAAAAGGCAGAACTCGCAGCAGCAAAGGAACAGCTCGCTAGTCTCGTTAAATCAGGTGACTTAACACAAACGCAAGCAGACGACATGTTGAAGCGCCAAACGGAACGATTCAGTGGCGTCAAGAGCTACGATGAACTCAAAGACAAGATGCCGATGGGTCGCCACGGTGGACCAGGTTTCTTCAATGAATCGTTGATTGCTGACGTCCTGAAAGCACTCGGACTGAGTCAGTCAAAATTCGATGCAGCGAATCAATCGCTTGCTGCTTATGCGAAGGCACAGTCGATTAAGTTCGCCGACTATAAAAAAGCATTGCTTGCGGCGCAAACAAGCGAACTCAATCAACTCGTCAAAGACGGGAAGATGACGAAAAAGCAAGCAACGGAAATCAAGTCTCGTCTGACCGAAGAATATAAGGACGCGAAGAGCTACGACGATCTTCCTGATCGCGGCGAACACGGTAAGCGTGGTGACCATGGACCGGGTGGTGTCTTCGGTGACTCGACGTCAGCAATTTTAAAAGCACTCGGACTCGATGAAGCGAAATTCAAAGCAGCGGATCAATCATTGCCTGAATTTGCGGAAGCGAACAAGATTGCTTACGCCGATTTCGAGAAAGCCGTCCTGACAGCACAAACTGCTGCGATTGATCAACAAGTCAAAGATGGCAAGCTGACAGACAAACAAGCGAAACAAATCAAGGAACACATCCAGTCGCGCGCAGATGCGGTCTCAAGCTACGCTGATCTCAAGAAAGGACCAGCACGCGATGGTGGTCATGGTCGAGGACACGGACCTGGTCCGGGTGGTGACATGCCGGGCGCACCGGATCAAGGACCGGATGCGGATCCGAATGCGAGTGCTACATCCGTCGATTTAGCGATTTAAGATTTAGACCGAAGCTCCTTCACCGGAGCTTCGGCTTTTTTTGTTCACGTTAGGACAATTGTCTTTTAATCATGAATTTCATATACTGGTTCACTTTTTTGAAAAATAAGTCTATTCCTTGAACGAAGGTTGCAAATTCCATTTCCTACACCCGATACTAGTAGAGAGAACGTTAGTATCGTAAGGAGGTGACGTGGATGGCTTTTCATGAAGCGATGAATCGGATTCGTCAATCCGACACAGCCCCACTCTATATCGGTGGACTTGAAGTGTCCCGTCCGGAAACGGCGGAAGCCTTCTTTCAACAACAAACAGATGCAATTTTTTTATTTGATGCCTCTGGAACAATCATTTATTTCAACGAACAGTTACAGGACATGCTCGGCTATTCCGCTGAGACGCTCTATGAGCACTTTGCTGTCTTCAATCCACCTGATCAAGTCGAAGCGGTGACATCCTTTTTCAATCGTGCGTTACATGGTGAGACCGTTCATTATACGGCACAAGGACTTCATGCCGATCAACACCGGGTTACCTTAAAAATTACGAACATGCCGATCGAACAAGACGAACAAGTCATCGGCGTTTACGGGATCGCACGTGATATCACACGTGAGAAACAACTCGAAGAAGATGTCTCGTCCATTCGCTCCCAACTTGAACTGACGGAACAGATTCCTGAACTCGTCATCTTCCACTTTGATATCCACACACAAATGATCGAGTTTTCCCCCGCACTCCTCTATTTTTTAGGGTTGTCGGAAACCGATGCAACGACGCTAGATCAAGCACAATTATTTAGTCGGATTCATCCACGTGACTTCGATCCGCTCCGGTTCGAGATGGAACGTTTGATTGCGGGTGAAAAGGAACGTTTTGAAATGGAAGTCTCCCTGTTGACCGCTGACGATACCTATCAGCTGTTGCGCTTGAAAGCCTTCCATCGTCCGCATCATCCGGATCATCTATCGGTCGTCCTCTATGATTTATCGGAAGTCGACGAGGCGCGACGTCAACTCGTCACGGAACGGGCACAGGCACGTGAAATCTACGAAGCCGTTAATGCCGCGATCTCACAAATCGACTTGTTCTCGGGTCGGATCCTGTTTCATTCGCAAGGATTTCTGCATATCTTCGAAGAATTGCCAGAGAATTTAATCCTTAGTCGCGAGTGGTTGTACGAACGA
>NZ_DJUM01000014.1:90067-96814 GCF_002440475.1 Exiguobacterium sp. UBA6282
TACGATCCAGTACCGCCTTCACTTCCCGGATGGTCGCGTCAAATGGATTGAGGACCAACAAATCCCCGTCTTCCAACTGGACGGTACGATTGCTTATACGAACAGCATCATGCATGATATCACGCTTCAAAAAGCGTACGAGGAACGATTGCGGCAGCTCGCTTTACGTGACGCCGTGACGCATCTGCCGAACCGGCAAGCGCTGATCGGAACAATCGACGCATGGCAAGAGAAGGACCAACCGTTCTTCGTCCTGACCGTCTCCTTCAACCGCATCGCTGAGATCAATAATGCCTTCGGACACGGCTCCGGTGATCAGTGGCTACAAGGAACGGCTGCCTTATTACAACAAACAAAGTCAGATGGAACGTTCCTCGGACATCTTGGTGGTGATGAGTATGCCCTGCTCGTACCGACAAGCGATAAACAGGATGTGACGGCATGCGCCGAGGCACTACTCGATCTATCGGAAACACCGATCTCGATCGAACCATACGCCTTGTTCACTCGTATTTCTGTTGGGGTCAGTCGCTATCCGGAAGACAGTACAGACGCTGTCGAATTGTTAAAGCATTCCTATACCGCCTTACGACGATCGCGTCGTGAAAATCACAGTACGATACACCACTACGCATCGAATCTCGATATCGATTATTACCGGCGCTACCGGCTCGAGCAGGACTTACATTACGCGATCGAACGTAATCAACTGTTTCTCGAATATCAACCGAAGGTCGACAGCTGGACAGGAAAGATTGTCGGTCTCGAAGCACTGATTCGCTGGCAACACCCGGAATGGGGACGGATTCCACCGAACGACTTCATTCCGCTTGCCGAAGAGAGTGCTTTACATATCGCGATCGGAGACTGGGTCGTCGAGACGGCGTGCCGTTCGATGCAAGACTGGAAGGCGACCGGAGCAGATCTTGTTCCAATTTCCGTCAACGTCTCACCGAAACGATTCTTGATCCCCGGCTTCGAACACCATATCGAGCGGATGCTGTCGACGTACGATCTCGCGCCTGAGTTACTCGAACTTGAGATCACGGAAGCGGCTTTAATCATGGATGATCCGATGACGAGTCGGACACTCGAATACGTCAGCCGGATCGGTGTTCGGATCGCACTCGACGACTTCGGGAAAGGCTATTCCTCAATGGTCTACCTGCAAAGGTATCCGATCGACGTCATCAAGATCGATCGGCAGTTCGCGACCCACATCACGGATGACGCTAAAGCCCAAGCAATCGTCAAAAGCATTCTCTACATGGCAGGTGAGTTCAATCTGACCGTCGTCGCAGAGGGCATCGAGACGCTCCGTCAGCTCGATACGTTCCGTACACTCAATTGTCCGAGTATCCAAGGCTATCTATTCAGTCGCCCGGTTCCAGCGGACGTCATGGAATCGTTCCTCCTGCGGGAGATTTTGTATCCGATCGAAGCCTGTTCCTTGTCGAGCGATACCATCCCCCGTTTTTCCGTCTCTGGGAAAGTTCGCATGCTGACACATCATACCCAGTCGTTCGAACTGCCCTTCTCAGACATTGAAGCGCATCAAACGAGTACGCGGGCACTCTATTTTTCGTCGAAGACGTTGTTACCGTTGTCGGACGCAACGTTTGAGATTCGCTTGAGTGAAGGCGTTCAACTCGTCTCCTGTACGGTGACGATCACCGGACAACAAGATCATCAATACATCGGTGAATATACAAATCCGATCGAAGCAGAACAGATCATGCGTTTCTTCCAGTCGTTACGTTATCGCCCTTGACCTCTCCACGAAGACGTTCACACACGTCTTCGTGCTTTTTTGTTATAGTAATCCTAAAGCGTTTTACTATAGAAGGGAGGAATGGCATGCAGTCACCACTACCTACGAAACATCATCGTCGCTCTACGAAAGGTCAGCTTTTTCGACGATTACTGATGCTAACAATCGGTGCCATCATCTTCGCACTTGGACTGAAAGGATTCCTTGTTCCCAATAACATCATCGATGGCGGGATCGTCGGAATCTCGATCATCGGCTCAAAGGTGACAGATACGACGCTCGCTTTGTGGCTGTTCTTCTTGAACATCCCGTTCATCTTTTTCGGCTATAAGCAGATTGGAAAGACGTTTGCCCTGTCAACGTTATATGCGATCTTCGTCATGGCGATCGCAACGAAACTCCTCGAACACATCGGTCCATTGACGAGTGTTGATCTGCTCGCGACCGTATTCGGTGGCTTGATTCTCGGAATCGGCGTCGGGATCGTCATCCGTTCGAGTGGATCACTCGACGGAACTGAGATTCTTGCTGTCTCTTTCAGCCGCTCGACACCGTTTTCAGTCGGTGAGATCGTCATGTTCTTCAACGTCTTCATTCTCGGTGCTGCTGGATTTGTTTTCGGTTGGGACCGAGCGATGTACTCGTTGATCACCTATTTCGTCGCCTTCAAGACGATTGACGTCGTCATCGACGGACTCGATCAATCGAAGAGTGTCTGGATCATTTCGGAGAATTACGAAGAGATCGGTCTTGCGATCATGGACCGACTTGGTCGAAGCATGACGTACTTAAACGGGGAAGGTGCCTTTACCGGTGACGGCAAAAAAGTCATTTTTTGTGTCATCAGCCGGCTCGAAGAATCTAAACTGAAGGACATCGTTCGTGACTTCGATGAACAAGCTTTTATTGCGATCGGCAACATCCATGATGTCCATGGCGGTCGCTTCAAGAAAAAAGATATCCATTAACCGAACGAAGGGAAGGAACGCGGGTGTGGAAAAAACATCGTAAGAAAATCATCGGCGGCGTGATCGTCATCGTGACGCTCGCTGTCATCGTTGTCATCGGGATTTCCGGTTATGTCGGATCATCGTTGACGCAACCGGAACGCGAAGCCTTGACGACGACACCCAAAAAAGCAGAAGGACTTGACTATGAAGATGTTACCTTCCGTTCTTATAAAGACCGGACACGTTTGTCTGGCTGGTGGATGCCAAGCGAAGATGCGAAGTTGACGATCGTTTTCGCTCACGGCTATGGCAAGAACCGGGAACAAGATGATGTTCCTGTCTTCCCGCTATTTAAGAAGTTTCACGATGCCGGATACAACGTCTTGACGTTCGATTTCCGAGGATCGGGTGAATCGGACGGGAAACGCGTTACGGTTGGTGCCAAGGAACAAGATGATCTACTGACAGCTGTTCGTTACGCGAAGTCACGTTCTTCAAAACCGGTCGTCCTCTATGGTATCTCAATGGGCGCAGCGACATCACTCGTAACGGCACCGAAAGCGGATGTCGTCGGTGTCATCGCCGACAGCCCGTTCAGCGATCTCGAGAATTATCTCGCAACGAACCTGCCCGTCTGGAGCGGGTTACCGAACTTCCCGTTCACACCGATCATCCTTGAAATCACGCCACCGTTGACAGGTCTTAAGCCAGAACGAGTCAAACCAGTCGAAGCGGTCCGGCGCATCGAGTACCCGATTCTGTTGATTCACGGGAAGGATGATGATGCGATTCCCGTCACGGAAAGCATGAAGATCCAAAAAGCTGCTCCGCGCTCGGAACTCTACGTGACGGAAAACGGCGGACACGTCCAGTCATACGCGCATGACCGGAAGGCGTATGAAGATAAAGTGTTGACCTATCTGTCTGACTTGCATTGATGGAAGGAGAGACATATGCAACAGCTATCTGTGTTCTTGACCTGGTTTGTCGCGTTGACGGTGATGACGATCGGACTACTCGTCTCCCGTCGCGTCGGTTATCGTTTTCCCTATGGACGGACGATCGCTTTGATTTGGACGGGTTCTGCCTTGATTGGACTCGCTTTTTATCTATTACGTTAAAAACAGCCGCCCACTTCCTTGACGGAAACGGGCGGCTGTTCGTTTGTGCTTATCGTTTTAGTACGGCGGCGCCGACGATCTTCAAGACTTCCGGACGACTCAGTTTTTCTTTCCCTTTTGCAAGGGCATCCAGCGTTCCATGTGCAAGTGCAAGTGGAATGTGACAGAATTCATAAATCGTCGTCTCCTTCGGAATGGACGCAAGGTACGCATCGGCTTCTGCAAGGTTCTCACGCGCATAGGCGAACATCGTATCCGTCGTCCAACCAGGTGGGAAGTAGCCGACACCACGCTCCGCATCTTCCTGTTGGTTACGAAGGATGTTGACGGCTTGCAGACCACGACCGAATCCGATCGCTTGCTGTTTATCGGTGACGATACCAGCCTTCCAGTACCAGATGTCGGATAACATGACACCGACAAGTCCCGCGACATAGTATGTGTACTCATCAAGATCCGCTTCCGTCTCGACCGTCCAGTCACGCTCAGCCCAGACCGCCATGCCTTCTGCCATCTCGGCCGTCGAATCGAGCACTTTCGGACGAATCGCAGCCGGACAATAGGCGATCCACTCCGGTAGACGAAGTGTCACTTCTGGTAGGTGTGCCGTATACGGCGCAATCAACTCAAGATAGGCGGTAGCGGAAAATGTGCCCCGCATCAACAATGCCGTCTCCCGGAGCAACATCGTCTTGACGTCCGTCGCCAAGTCTTCATGATCTTCAATCTCATCGATGGCGCGCATGCATAGATAAGCAGCACCGACCGCTTCCTGTAAGTCTTGCGATAGTCGACTAATCGGGATATAGAAGGTGCGACTCGTCGCTTTCAATACTCGGTTCGCGTCTTTTTTCAGCTGCTTCGTCTCATTCATTCCTGACAACTCCCTCTTTGGCTCAAAAGGTTTCTTTTCTCTCCATTACTATACACGATTCAACGCGTTTCAGCATTTGTTTCATGATAAGAAAGACTCCCTTTGCGCTAGATTCAGGCAAAGGGAGTCTTTTCATCCTCGTTTGAAGCGTATCGTTCACAAGAAAAATACGTTCCAATGACATTCAAATGGAATCATTTTTCCTGTTGTTTCAAGAGTTGTCCGATCAACCCTGTGCTACGGGAGGCTTCCGTGTTCTCTTCTTGGATCGACAAGTAGACTTCCTTCCGGTGGATGTCGACCTGTCGCGGTGCCTTGATACCGAGCTTGATTTGATCGCCTTCAATCGCAAGAATTGTCAGTTCAATGTCGTCACCAATTTGAATCGCTTCTCCCGTCTTTCGTTTGAGTACGAGCATCAGCGACCACCTACTTCCGTCAGGCTACCGATCAGATGACGATTCGTATATGTATCGTCTAAGATGATTTGTTTCGCGAGTCGTTGTTTCGTCTCCATGACGAAGGGTGCCCGTAAGTTCGTCGTCGACGTCGTGAACGGATCTCGCAACGTGACCGTCGTATAGACAGCGACTTGCGCCGTATCCTCAATCCCGAGCTGCTCTTTTGCTGCGTCCGGTAACTCGAAGACGTATTCCGGATCAATCCAGAACGGGTTCGTCACGACGAACGCACACTCCGGCTGATCAATCGATTGAAACGACCAGAACGGTACGCCCTCTCCGAACGGGAGCAGGATGAAGCGCTTCGCGTCCGGAAAACCCGGTAATTCGGACGCGAAAGTAATGATTTCCGTCTCGTCAATCGTGATAGTTCCAAAAAAATCGGTTTCGATTTGCATGTCTTTATCCTTCCCCGTCGAATATGCCACCAACCGGCCACATATTCAATTGATTTTGTTCTTGTAAGAAAATCTCGACCTGTCCGTCTTTTACGGTCAGCTCCGGTTGATGCGTTTCGACATCGATCTTCGGACGATTCGCGGTGTAGCTCAATCGGACTTCCGCTGGTGTAAAAGTCGTCTTGACCCGATCAAGACTCCGCGGGATGAATCCGAGTGTTGTCACTTCGGCAGGCGGTGCGTCGTTAGCTTTTGCAATCCGCGCGACCGTTCCCCCACCCTGCTCGATTCGCATCAGTTGATCCCCTTCCGATGCTCTCTGCGCGACCGCTTCCTGTCCCTTTTGTCGACCGTAGGCAGCGTACTGCCGAACGGACTCGAGTGCAGGAACACGCCCCATCTCGATCCAGGCTTGTGTCGAATCGATCTCAAGACGTGCCGCGACGGTTTCAATCGACAGTTCCCCGCGAGGCTGTTCGATCGAAAGGGAGGCAGGTGTCTGCTTCTGCTCGATTTGCGGACGCGTGATGTTCATCCCGATTCGTGCTGCCGTCTGACGCATTTCAAGATGCGGAAGATTCATCTGCCTTCACCTCTTATCGTAGGAAATCGAGTAACGTTGGTTGAATGATTCGTGCTCCGGCGCTGAGAGCCGCTCGGTGTAACGTTTCGTACGACTTCAGTTCCATGATGACTTTTTCTGCCTCGATGTCTTCGTTATCCGACATGACCGTCTTTGCGATGATTTCCTGATCCTCGAGCCGTGACGTGTTCAAATCCATCCGGTTGACCCGTGCCCCGAGATCCGCACGCGTCTCGACCGTGCCGTTCACCATCTCATCGATATCCTTCAACATACCGGATAAAGCAGCTCCATTATTGTCAGCATTCGTCCCTAGGGCATCGTAGACTTTTTTCAATGTCTGGAACGTTCCCGGTCCAAAGACGCTAAGTGGCGAGATGTTGACTTGGACTTCGATACCGGAAGAGACTTCATATTGAATTGATTCCGTCTCCTTGCCCGTCGGATCCCCATCCGTGAAGACACCGTCAACAGGACCTGAAGCACTTGCTAAGTAATCACGCAATCCGTCCATCGAGACGAATTCCGTATCCGTCTTCGTCCCGTTGAAGATGCCTTTTTCATTGTATTTCGTATTCGCGAGCGTCCC
>NZ_DJUM01000014.1:96870-134870 GCF_002440475.1 Exiguobacterium sp. UBA6282
CTGGCATTTTTCTTGAACTGTTCGACTTCTCGTACTTCCGTCCGGTAACGCACGCCTTGCATCGCAACGACTGGATCCTCAGACGGACGTTGAATCTTCTTCCCACTGATCAATTGTTCCTGAAGCGTGCTCAAGCGCTGATAGCTTGAGGATAAGTGCCCGATATTCGTTTTCGTCAACATCGTTTGTGTTACTCTCATCTATTCATCACCGTCCTACGAGTCCCATACCGTTGATGATTTTATCAAGCATCTCATCGACGGTCGTAATATTTCGTGCTGCCGCATTATAAGCGTGTTGATACTGAATCATCATCGTCATCTCTTCATCGATCGAGACGGCAGACATCGACATACGGCGTTGATCCGCACTTTCCATCAAGACAGCGGCACTCTTCCCAAGGCGCGCGACTTGTTCGGTCGAGACTGCCATGTTGCCGATGACGTTTTGATAGAACGAGCCGATCGTCGTCGTCGTGTCCGACTTCGTAAACGTAATGCTTGCCGTCTTCATCTTCGCTAGTTTCAGCGCACCTTGGCTGTCACCGATGTTTCCGTCCGTCGACGTCGCGATGTTATCGAGACTCGCTTTGATGTCCGTACCGACAGAAATCGTTGCTGCCGTGATGTCGCCACTTGTCGAAGCAAAGAACGCATTCGATCCCGCTGTCCCGTCTTTTTTCAAGTTCGTCGCGTGCGCGGCGTTGAACGCATCGGCGAAGGTCTTCGCCATCTCATCAAGTTGACTCTCCATCTTGACGTATTCACCGACAGCTTGACCGTTTCGTTCTTGCCCGTACATCTCGATCAATCCTGTCAAACGACCTGTTGAGAAACCGCCTAGCTGATCGAACGTGTAGGTTTGTGTCTCCGATTTGAAGCCTGTGTATAGTCCTTGATCGTTCGTCGTGAAGGTTAGTGTCCCTGCTTTCGGTAAGTCGGAGTCGACCGCAAGCAGCTTGTCCCCATTCGGAAACTTGATGTTGACGTCAATACGTCCTTCTGCATTGCGTAACGCATTCCCCATCTTCCCTGTTTCAATCGCCTGAGCGTCTACCGTCACTTTTTCGAAATCGACATATTGAGCAAGTTCATCAAAGTAGCGATCACGTTCATCATAGAGCGCGTTCGGCAAGGTACCGAGCGGTTCGACGACATGGATTTCCGTATTAATGTTATGGATTTTTTGCAAGAGATCATTGACTTTTTTCGTCGAGACATCCATTTCACTTTTTAAGTCTGATTTGACCTGATTGATTGCCTTCGACATGTAATTGAAGGTCTGTGCGAGCGTCTCTGCTTTTTGCCGGACGACACTGCGCGCACCCGAGTCCTGCGGATTCGTCGACAAAGTCTGAAGTGATTCCCAGAATCCGTCGAATGCCTTCGCAAGACCCGTATCCG
Source organism: Exiguobacterium sp. UBA6282 (assembly GCF_002440475.1). NCBI lineage: Bacteria > Bacillati > Bacillota > Bacilli > Caryophanales > Exiguobacterium > Exiguobacterium sp. UBA6282. The sequence continues at coordinate 98,274 of NZ_DJUM01000014.1, forward strand.
ACGGTTCATTGATGATATCTTCCATCCGTCCGAAAGCCGCTTCCTTCGTGCCGTAATAGGAAACTTTCGTCACTTCATCCCGGTATTGCTTATCGAGCATGATGTCTCGAATCCGCTCGACCATTTCTCCACGGACACCCGTTCCGACTTGACCATTTCGGCCAGATCCAAGCGATATCGAAAGCTGTTCTGTCGTTCCCATGACGAGACGCTGACGAGAGAATCCTTCCGTACCGGCGTTCGCAATGTTATTTCCAGTCGATTGCAGGGCCCACTGGTTCGTCGTTAATGCCCGACGTCCTGTCTCAAGCCCCATGAAAGTCGATCCCATCCGTATTCCTCCTTACGCGTTTCGGTTAAAGTGTGTCTGGTTCAGTGCGGACTGACCATATGTGAAGTCGTCTGCTTCTGGAATCAAGAGTTGGAGATGCCAATCCAAATAGTGCAACGATTGCTCGAGCAGCTCTGCGTTCAGTGCATTCAGCTGCCGCAGTTGACCGATCGTCTGCAACAACGTTCGGAGTGAGTCGACATCTTCCGGATGCGTCGCGATCCATTCCGTCATCGTCACGCTCCCCATGAGTGCAAGTCGCTCTTGTTCTAGTCCTTCGATCCGTTTGATATGTACGGGTTCTTCTTTAACGATTTCAGACAAGCGACGCATGTCGTTTGCAATCAAGACGTGCTTCTTTTCTTCTGCGAGCGCGAGCAATTGAGCATGCGCCTCGTTAAGCTGATTGATGAGTTGCATTCGGTTTCTCCTTCCGAATTAAAAAGGTTCCATTCATATAAAAAACGACCCGCGCATCCGTGCCCCGAGTCGCCTCCATTTTCTACGATGTTCCGCTTACAGGTTCAAGAAACGTTCCGCGATTTTTTTCGCGTCCGGTTTATAGGTTCCATCCTGGATCGCCTGCTTGAGGGATTCAATCTTTTCAGTCCGTGACGTCTGTGTCTCATTAAAACGCGCGCGCGCTTCTGTTGAGATACTGACTTCGTCCGGACGGTTCGTGCGTTGGTTTTTTGTTCCTTCTACTGATTGAGTTCTTTCGTACGTTTTGGGCATGTTCACCCATTTCGTAGAATCAATTCGCATGTGAACACCTGCTTTCTAGACTACAAAATTCTTAGTTCAAGTCCGATACGTCCTTGGTTTCGAAGAGTCAGAAGAGTCAAGCATCGCCTGGGCGAGGTCACGTCGTAAACGATCACGACATGCGGCACAAATCGTGCCTTCACGGGAGGGCTTCCCGCAATTCTCACACATGATTTCCATTTGGGAAATCTCGGAGATCAATAAGCGCCCTTCCTTGATGTAACGGAAGACGGTATCTCGACTGACACCCGTTCCGATCTCGACATCTTTAGGTGAAGTCCGGATTTTTCGTCGTTCTCGCAGAAATTCGCGCACCTTCTCAAAATCCGTATGATCCTTTCGTATGCAATCAATACACAGTTCTGAAGATTGACGCACAACTAACTTTCCGCAAGATTTACAATTGATGACATCCATTTCTTTCACCTCATATAGAGTATCGGCAGGATTGTCGCTTTCTTAAACACTTCGAAATAAAGTTACAGCAGAAATTTCTTTTGCGCCTGCCTCCTTCAGTCGAAACATTGCCTGCCGAAGAGTCACACCTGTCGTGTAGACGTCATCGACGAGCACAATGTTCTTCCCTTTGACGTCATTTGTCACGCAAAACGGATTACTTCGCGCAAGCCGAGCCTGTCGTCCTGCCTTACTTTGGGCAGGACCCTCCAAACGACTCAAATACGGCGCCATTTTCCCACGCATCTGGCGTGCGATCAACTCCGCTTGATTGAAACGACGGTCTGCGAGACGCTCGGTGCTTAACGGTATCGGAACAAGAACAGCTTGTTTGATTTTTACCTTCTTCAAGTCATCGGTAAACATCTCAAGCAACGCAGTATCTCCGAGAAACTTGAACCGACGCATGAATTCCTTGGCTGCATCATTGTACAGATAAAGAGGTGTCGTCTGGAGCGTCAGCCCTTGCAGCCGCCACGCCGTACAATCTGAACAGCATGGCGAACCCGGCTTTCCACAATCGACGCATTCCCCTCTTTTTACAAACTTTATTTTACAGGTCGGACAGGTCACTTGCCTAGTCCAGAGATTTCCGAGTTCCCAACTAGGTAGATAGACCTCTTGACAGAATAAACATCGATTCATGGTTGCACGGCATTCGCTTTTTTAATGTGATGGATCGCTTCATACATCGCATCACTTCGGTCATTGGCGCAAAATAAAATGTCACCATCCGGATACGCCGACGATCGTCCGACACGTCCGCTGATTTGAATCAAGGCTGACGTACTGAATCCTTGATCGGCATCAAGAATCGCAACCTGGACGTTTTCAATCGTCACACCCCGCTCTAGAATCGTCGTTGTCAGTAAGATTCCTGTCGATTGTCGAAAGCGTCGGACCTTCTCGACTCGTTCTGAATCCGCGGCATGGACCGTCTCGACGGTATAGCCTGCATCTGCGAATCGGTTCTGCCATCGCTCAAGCTCCGCAATACGCGAGACGAACACGAGCCGTGGTACAGCAGCATGACGCGCCAACCAATCGAATACGATCTGTTCGGTATAAGGTACGACGAGCTTTGGTACCGGTAACGGATACCCGTGATAGCGCCGCATCAGTCGGACTATCGGAAAGCGTCGATGCCAAAACGAAGGGGTGGCGCTTAATAAAATCAAGGCAGCGTCTTTCGTCATCGCTCGTTTGACGTACCGGTGCAACGTCCGGTCCATCCGGTAAGGGAAGGCATCGACCTCATCCAAGAAGACGACATCGAAACAATGCCGGTAATGAATCAATTGGTGTGTCGTACTGACCGTGATGTCACCTAACTCGAGACGCTCCGACGAACCACCGTATAAAGAGACAATGGACGTATTTGCGAATGCTCGCTTCAAATGCCCTGTCAATTCCCGGACGACATCTGCCCGAGGTGCTGCGACAAGAACACGTCGTCCGTTTGTAAGGGCGTCGGCGATTCCTGGAAAGAGCATCGGCGTTTTTCCGGCACCACACACGGCATGGACAAGAAGTCGTTTCGGACGCAAGACGGTCTGCTGGATTGCTTGTGCGATGCGCAGTTGCGCCGGCGTCAACAACAATGGTCCGTGTTGCGACGGGATCACTGGATCAAGCGCCTCCAAATCCGTCACGAGCCTCCCGCAGCTTCGCAATTTGCCATAAGCGAGACATTTTCGACAATAATAACAGGCTTTTCCACATGTACAGGCACCTCGTACTGGTAGTGCGCCACACCGTTGACAACGCCATGTCACGGCTGGCATGTATCGATATGTTTCGTTTGGTGTATCTATCCATTCAGCAGGTACGAGTCGTCCTCGAAGATCCATCATCATGACCTCTCCTTTCTGTGACGTTCCTTTCTCGCATATGCCTGGTATCTCCTTGTCCGCATACGTTCCTGCTCCATCGCTTTTTTCCTCAGTCAATTTAAGAAAATAGTGTATGTTATGTCTCTAAAAGTCCTCGTAAGTAGAATCATTCATGAAAATCGAGGATTTTGACAAAACAAAAGCAACAGGTATTCTCAACGTAAGAGAATTCCTGCTGCTCATCTGTTTTATCGGATATGTTGTTCATTCCGCTGCATGATACCACGTGATCCCAATTGCACCAGGTCCGAGGTGTGTCCCGATGACGGGTCCGAAGAAGCTCATCTCGATGCGTGCCTGCGGGAAAAGTGCCGTTAGTTCGGCAATTTCTGCTTCTGCTTTCATAGAATCCTCCGCATGGATGACACCGATGACATATCCTGCTCCATCCCCTTTGATGTCTTCCTTCATCATTTCCTCGATTCGATTGACCGCTCGCTTGAACGTCCGGATTTTTTCGAACGGAACGATTTTCCCGTCGATGAAGTGAAGGACCGGTTTTATCTTCAGAAATGAGCCGACGAATGCCTGTGCGACACTCAAACGTCCACCACGCTGAAGGTGGGCTAGATCGTCGACGACGAAGTAGGCTCGAATCTGTTTTTTTAATGTCTCCAGACGATTAACGATCGTCTCTGCCGTCGCTCCTGCATCTCGCAAACGAACGGCTTCTTGGACGAGAAACGCTTGCGGCATACAGGAAATACGTGAATCGATTGGATGAACGTTAACATGCTCCACCATCATGTTGATCGTATGTAACGCTTGATACGTTCCACTGATCCCACTCGATAGTGTGATACCGATGATATCCGTTCCTTCCGGCAATTGCTCGAACGACGCAACGAGATCACCGATGTTCGGTTGTGATGTCGTCGGGAGGCTGCCCGTCTGGATGCGTTTATAAAATTCAGCTACTGAGATGTCAAACCCTTCTCGATAGGCGTCACCGTCGAAGATGACACTAAGTGGTGCGACGTGCACTTGATGTTCTTCACAATAGGTAGTTGGCAGATAGGCTGTGCTATCCGTTAAGATCACAATCTGGCTCATCCGTGAATTTCCTCGCTTTTATAGTTCCGTCGTGACGCTGCCGAATGTGACACGCCACAATCGTTTTTAAGTGTAGCATTTTTCCTTGGATAAAAAAAGAAAGACAGGAGCCCCGGCTCCTGTCTTTCGAGATGTTAGACGACGACCCATCCACGGCGGATTGATTCGACGACGGCACCAGTACGGTCCGGTACATTCATCTTCCGAAGGATCGATGAGACGTGGTTCTTAACCGTCTTTTCACTGATGTATAATGTATCGCTGATCGCGCGGTTTGAGAAGCCGTCCGCCAGTAACTGTAAGACTTCGCATTCGCGACGTGTTAGAACGTGGAGCGGTGCTTCCGCGACTCGTTTTTCAACAGGCTGTGATGCCATCGTTTGTTTCATCTTCATCAAACGACGATATTCCTGTAATAAGTTCGGTGTGACCTTCGGATGGACGTAGCCACCTTCGCGGTATACGGAACGAATCGCATTGACGAGCTCATCGGTTGCCATTTCTTTTAAGAGATAACCGACCGCGCCTGCACCGAGTGCATGCATGACATATGTCTCATCATCATGAATCGATAAGATGATGACACGGACGTCCGGATAGACTTCCATCAGACGTTTTGTTGCTTCGACACCATTGACTTGCGGCATGTTGATATCCATTAAGACGATATCCGGTTGGTGGGTTTCGACGAGCGAGATGACTTCCGCTCCACTTTCCCCCTCCGCTACGACGACGAACTCTTCTTCGAAATCAAGAATTCGTTTAACGCCTTCGCGGAATAACTGATGATCGTCGACGATGACTACTTTCACTTGCTCGTTGTTCACAGTGTTTCCCCTCTCGCTTCGGATTCCTCGATCGGAATCTTTACCTTGATGACCGTACCTTTTCCGGGTTGCGTCTCGATTTCGAATTCACCATCGATCAATTCGATCCGTTCACGCATACCGACGAGTCCGAATGACTCGTCACACGACGCGACGATGGAATCAAAATCAAATCCAACGCCATTATCCTTTACATGGATTCGTACGGAATGTTGATATTGTTCTATGATAATACGAATGTCACTCGCTTTGGAATGCTTAACTGCATTTTGAACGGCTTCTTGCACGATTCGGAAAACGGCGACTTCATACGTCGAATCGATTCGTTCACCGCCTCCAAGATAGTTGAAGTGAACCGGAATATTCGAAATTTCTTGAATATGACGAAGATAACGTTCGAGCGTCGGAACGAATCCGAGATCGTCAAGCGTCATCGGACGTAAATCGTATATGATACGACGGATATCAGCAAGCCCATCCCGAATCAACGTCCGTAAACGGTGAATCTCTTCAAAAGCTGCCTCTGCCCCATTGTGCTGGTGAATCTTTTCAATCAAATCTGCCCGGATCAAGACATGGGCAAGCGTCTGTGCCGGACCATCATGCATATCGCGCGACAGCCGGCGGCGTTCATTTTCGGCGGACTGGAAGACTTTTAGACCCATCTCCTGCTTTTGCATCGCCTTTTCATATTTTTCATTCATCATCTGCATATCGTCCGTCAAGAAGTTCAAGACGACCGAGACACGTCCAATCAATTGATCTGCTCGTTCTATCGTCTCATCGAGCTGAATCAGTCGGCGCTCGAGCTCATCACGTCGTTTTCGGCAATTCATCTCGTCTCGTTGATTGATGAACGATTCGAGCTGCAACGCATTTGCAGTCTCATAGGCCGACCGGACATCCTGTTCCGAGTAGCTGTCGAAGTTCTTACTGACGACGACGAGTCGCGCCTTCGCATCCTTGATGTGCCGTTCAAGTCGTTCTGCTTCTTTTATATAGTCGTGCACCCGAATCTTCAGGTCGCGTAGTTCTTGCTGAATTTCGGCATACTGTTCGCGAGAACTTTCCGTAATCCGGACGATTTCTTCCCGACTCTCTTCTACGACGCCGATGATGTTCTGTACGATATCATTCAAGGATAGCCGCTCCCTCATCTCATTCGTCATGGTACTCCCTCCATTCCTTGCCAGTCGTCTACGGTTGTCTCTCTCTTGGAACGTCGTTATGCTAGAAAGAACTAGTTAACGAGGAGGACATTTTTGATTATGACATTATCTAATTATTATACAGTAAAAGAAAACGGTTTCCACGAAATCATTATCCAAAAGTCACGATTCATTACCTATTTAGCGCGTGCAACGACGGAAGAACAAGCCCAGGCGTTCATTTCCGAGCTGAAAAAAAAACACCACGATGCGAACCATAATTGTTCCGCCTACGTCATCGGTGAACGCAATGAGATCCAAAAAGCGAATGATGACGGTGAACCGAGCGGAACGGCCGGTGTTCCAATGCTTGAAGTATTGAAAAAGCGAGACTTACGCGATACGGTCGTTGTCGTGACACGATATTTCGGCGGTATCAAGCTGGGTGGCGGTGGATTGATCCGTGCTTATGGTTCGAGCGTTTCTGAAGCACTGAACGCAGTCGGCGTCGTCGAACGGATCGAACATACTGTCGTCTCCGTCACCGTCGATTATACATGGCTTGGAAAACTCGAGAACGAACTGCGGGCAAGCGTCCATCCAATTGATCAGATCCATTACCTCGATCAAGTCCAGATCGACGTCCTCGTCAAGACAGCCGATGTTCCGGATTTTCTCGACTGGATGACGAATATGACGAATGGTCAAGCTGAGTTGTCAATCGGCTCTACACGCTACCTCGAACGTGACATTATTTCTTGAACTGCTATACTGATTGTAAAGAATTTTAAAGTTTTTCAAAAATTCAGATAAAGTTAGGGGTTAATGAACGTGGAAGAGCGAACCCGAAGCAATAAAAAAAAGATAAAGAAAAAACGTTCTTGGTTCAAAGTGTTCGTGATCAGTTTTCTTATCGTGCTTATTGGCGGAGGGGCGACCTTCGCGTATGTCGCGTACAAGACATTTCAGACCGCAAACGACTCAAAAGTCGATTTAGCTCGTGGTGACAAGTCTGAGAAACGAAAAGCTGCGATTGATTTGACGAAAGACCACTTTTCTGTCTTGCTTGTCGGAACGGATGAACGACCTGGCGATACCTCCTCACGTGCTGACACGATGATCGTCGCGACATTCAACAAGAATGATCAGACGGTCGATATGGTCAGTATTCCTCGTGATTCACTTGTCCAGATTCCTTCGGTTGGTTATGAAGATAAGATCAACCATTCCTATGCCTTCGGTGGCATCGATTCAACGATTGAAACCGTCGAGACATTACTTGATATCCCCATCGACTATTACGCCTCGATCAACTTCAACGGTGTCGTCGCGATCGTTGACGCCTTAGGTGGCATCGATGTCGACGTCAAATTACCAATCGATACGCTCGACTCATCCGATAAGCGCAATGGCGTCAAATTGGAGCCGGGGAAACAAACGTTGAACGGAGAGGAAGCACTCGCTTATGCCCGAATGCGTTATCAAGATCCTGAAGGTGATATCGGTCGAACAAAACGCCAACAACAAATCGTCGAAGCGATCGTCGATCAATCCACCTCATTCGGTTCCATCACGAAATTGAACAGTCTGATGGATGCGACCGGTGATAACTTCAAAACGAACATGTCGTTGACGGAAGCATTCCAATTGCAACCATTCATCAAAAAAATCGGTTCGATCAACCGGATTGATTTAAAAGGAACGGATACGAAAATCAACGGCGTCTACTACTACCAACTTGATCCGACTTCACTTGCGGATGCAAAAACGACGTTGAAGGAACAGCTCAATCTACCGACTGATGAGACAACGGACGGCACGACGACGGAGGCTGCAGATGATTCGGTCACTTCAACCAACTGATCATACGTCACTATTAGATGTTCAGCGCCGCGCTTATCAGATTGAAGCACGATTACTCGAAACTGCTGATTTCCCGCCATTACGCGAAACGATTGATGACATCAACATAGAGGCACCGACTGGTTTTGTTTATGTTATCGACGATAACATCACTGGTGCCGTCACGGTTGACAATTTGACAATCACCCGTCTCGTCGTTGATCCGGCATACTTCCGGCAAGGGATTGCACAATCCTTGTTGCAACATCTATTCGAACACAGTCACGCAAAACATGTCATGACTGGCGCGCGTAATCTTCCTGCGCTCGCTCTTTATGCTCGCTTCGGCTTCACGAAAGTTCAACGCGTATTCCGCGATGAGATTGAACTCGTCTTCTTGACGCGCATGTGACGTCTAATAACAAAGCAGCAGTGGACAAATGTCCGCTGCTGCTTTGTTATTAGAAGAAAAGAAACCCGAGCACTGCACCGATCAGAACAATACGAAGCGGTGACTGCTTGTAAAAACGTAACAGACAAAATAATCCGAAAGCCATCAAGAAGTCGAGTCCACTTTTAATACTCGATGTAAAAATCGGATCGTACAATGCCGCGAGTAAGATACCGACGACGGCAGCGTTGACCCCGATCAACATCCGACCAACCGACTGATTTTTTCGGATGCGATCCCAGTACGGCAAAACACCGATGACGAGTAAGAAACCGGGTAAGAAAATCGCAAGCGTCGCAAGGATGCCTCCAGAAATACCAGAGACGATCGTACCGAGATACGTCGCGAATGTGAAGAGAGGTCCCGGTACCGCTTGTGCCGCTGCATATCCGGCAAGGAACGTATCCGTATTCATGAGTCCAGGTACGAGCGATTGCTCAAGAAACGGCAAGACGACGTGCCCGCCACCAAAGACGAGAGCTCCGGCACTGTACATGATACTCGTCAGCTGGATGGTTCCAGTTGTCGCTTGAGCGAGAAACAGCGTGACGGTGAGTAAGACGAAAAACAAGACGAGTGCGGTGACGCTAAGCATTCGTGGTACGCGAATTGACAATGAACCACCTGTCTCCGTTCCTTCTTTGAACCAGAAGAAGGCAATAAGACCTGCGAGTAGTAAAACTCCGACTTGCACCAATGGATGGGCAATCAAGAGCACGCCTGCGAGCGCCAGTAACATCAAGGTCAGGCGTTTGGCACCTGTCGCAAGCTTTATTCCCATACCCAGAACGGCGTCAGCGACAATCGCAACTGCCACGAGCTTCAAACCGTGAATGAATCCAGCTTCTGCAACGTCGAACCGTGTCGCAAGAAGCGCGAACAGAATCAAGGCGATACTCGACGGCAACGTGAAGCCGATGAAGGAAATAATTGCTCCTGCTACCCCACCACGGATCAGTCCGATGCCCATTCCAACCTGACTCGAGGCTGGACCGGGTAAGAATTGACAGAGCGCGACTAAGTCAGCATAGGCTTTCTCGTCGATCCATTTTTTCCGTTTGACATATTCTTCATAAAAATATCCGAGATGGGCGACCGGACCACCGAACGACGTCCATCCGAGCTTAAACGACACTAGAAAGATTTCGATTAAACGATGCATGTTTCACCTCCATCTTTCATTTTACATAAAAATTGTTAAGTTCTCGTGAACTTCAATGATTTTTCTTCCCGTATGTTCCCTTTCGCCACAATTTTTCCATGGGACCTTGTGCATGATGCTTTAGATATCTGTTTGATGCGATACCTTGCGTAATCAAAATCAGGAATACAAGTAACAGACCTTGCCATAAAGGCGTCGTTTCAAACTGACCGCTCAGGAAGATGAAACATGTAAAGACGAGTGTGTGCATTAAATAGTTCGTCAATGCCATCCGTCCCAGTCCAGCAAACCACCGCATTCGTCCAGCACGGACGAGTAATGCGACAGCACAAGCATAGGTGATAGCAAGCGTCCGACCTGATAACCAGACATAAAAGAGATTAGATGAACCGTCTGGTACGTCCATATGTGAATGAATGATTCCTACGAATGATGGCACCGTCAGCAACAGGCTGATTCCGAGCGTCCACCAGAGAAAACGATTCGTCGGCGGTCGTGTGCTGAAACGTTCCATCAACAATGCCCCGATTAAGAACAGCGACAGAATTTGCGGCCATATGATACCGGTGTTCAGAAAGGATTGCGGTAGTTGAACGGTTATCTCATCGTGAATGAAGCCGACAATATCCCGGGAAGCGACCAACGATTGCAAGAAATCATTCTCTTCGATACTCGATTCATCTCCGAATTCGTTAGCATATTGGTAAATCGATATGTAAATCAGGAAAGTATACACTTGACCGACGACTGCAACTAACATTTTCGTAATCGGCTTTGCTTTCGTAAATAATAACAAGATGAAACCAGTCAACGCATACGTATGTAAAATATCGCCCTGCCACAAGCATAAATGTACCAGTCCAATGAGAAAAAGAATCCCTAGACGACGCGCAAAAATCATCTTCGATAATCCTTTTTGTCGCAAACGCTGGATGAACAAATAGAATCCTGCTCCGAACAAGACACTAAACAGCGTATAGAATTTCGTCTGGATGAAAAGGTCAAAAAACAGACGAATCCATTGGTCCACTTCCCCCATCATCGCATGTGATCGATCGCCAAGAAAACTTGGCATATTGACGAATAGGATTCCGCATAATGCAAAACCCCGTAACACATCTAAATAAACGATGCGTTGATTCAACTGTTGTTCCAACCTAACACTTCCTTCCTAAAAAAAGACCGCTCATTTTCTGAGCGGTCTTTATCATACGCTATCTCGATGTAAAACGTTCCAACAAATTCAATAATGGACGATAGCGTTCACCGAGCAAACCAAGCGACTCGACTAAAATATCGAGGACAAGCAGTAACATGACGAGGGAGACAAGTGCCCCAAGTGAGTTCGTCTGAGAAAAGAGAACTGCCGTCATCCCAAAAATTGCACAGAGTCCATAGATGACAAGGACCGCTTGTCGCATTGTAAAGCCAAGATCAAGTAACCGGTGATGCAAATGAGCTTTGTCCGGTGCGAATGGCGGTTTTCCTTGCAACACCCGGCGGACGATCGCAAATAACGTATCGGAAATCGGGATACCAAGCAAAATGACCGGGACGGCAAGTGAGAACAGCGTCACGTTCTTGAATCCAAGTAACGACAACACACCGAGCATATACCCGAGGAACAAAGCACCCGTATCGCCCATGAAAATCTTCGCTGGGTAAAAGTTATGGAACAAGAAGCCGAACGTACTCATCAATAAGAGAATCGCGACGATCGTCACGTAGACGTTTCCTTGGATGACGGCAAGACTGATCAATGTCAACAAGACGATACTTGAGACACCGGCTGCTAAACCATCTAATCCATCAATCAAGTTGACGGCGTTCGTGATCCCGATGACCCAAAGGAACGTCAACGGAACACTCCACCACCCGAGATATAATTGTTGGTCGAACGGTAAATTGATGAACTCGATCCGAATCCCACCGTTGAGGACAATGACGGCGGCAACGATTTGCCCCATCAGCTTTAAACGGGCATTGAGCTGGAATCGATCATCAAAGGCACCTGTCAAAATAATAACGAATCCGCCGACTAGAATATGCGTCGCATACGGACTCGAAGGTTGTAAGATAAAATAACCGATCATGAACGCGATATAGATCGCAAGTCCGCCAAGTCGCGGCATGATTCGGACATGTACTTTTCGCGCGTCTGGACTGTCAACGGCACCGACTGCAATCGCAAAGCGTTTCACGACGGGTGTGATCAGTAAGGCGGCGATAAAACAGACGATGGACGCAGTCCATAACATAGTAACATCACGCTCCTGCGCGAATTATATCATAAAAAAAAAGAGCCGACGAGCGGCTCTTACATGAAGATCGGTACTTCAGCAGCTGGATCATATGTATAGATACCGCGTCCGACTTTCTTAATGGCAGGGTTTGCCTGTTCGACTTTCGCCATCAATTGATAGATATTGCTGATTTGGTGACGATAACGTAACTCGAGTTCCATTTGGATATCACGTGCTGTCATCGATTCACGCTCGCGCATTAAATCACTGATTTGGTGCACGTAGACTTCTAGTGGATACCGTTGATTGACGCGACGTTGCTTTAACGGACGCTCATGCGTGACGGCGATTTCTTGCGAATGTTCTCCCGTTCCACGGCTTAATTCCGAGATCAAATACTCGGCGCGTCGTTGCAGACGACGGTATTCCTCTTCGATTTCCATTAGTTCGCGGTAGATGTGTTCACTGTTCCCCATTCCTTGCCCCTCTTTCCTATTTTATACATTAATGTTTCAGTTGTGTTTCAATTGTATGTATTTTGAAATATGTTAAACTATAATTTGCCTCGATAATATATAATTTCTTTAATTATTTAATTATCCTGTAATATTTTCATATCCTTACCGATAAATTGGCTACACTTCATATTAACAGAAAGGAATGAAAACGGAACATATAATTTCGAGATTTAACTATTTTAATAATACTTAAGTTCTATTAATACAAGATATATCTTTCTTATTTTAACGAAAAGGAGACTGGAAATTTAATGGGCAAATTACCTAAAACATTTCAGACCGCTTTAGTACTTTCGTTGGTATCCGGTTGCTTCGCTTCTACTTCTACTGTATCGGCTGCGACCGGCACAACCTTTACGAAAACTTCGTATCAGACGACGGATGCTTTGAATTTACGTAGTTCGAATTCGACCTCTTCGAAGAAACTACTGACGATCCCGAAGACGACGAACGTCACGTCAAACTACCGTAAAGGCTCTTGGTATAAGTTGTCATATAAAGGAAAGACGGGTTATGTGACGGGATCTTACCTGAAAAAGATTGAGCGTGGTACGTCCTTTACGAAGACGTCCTATAAGACGACCGATGCGTTGTCCTTACGTAGTGCGGCAACGACGTCTTCTAATCGCTTGTTGACGATTCCTAAAGGGACAGGCGTACAATCGAGTTTTAAAAGCGGAAATTGGTATAAAGTGACCTATGCGAACAAGATTGGTTATGTTTCGGGTTCTTATTTGAAGAAAGTAGCTGCACCAGCTAAGACCACGGTCTATACGACGACCGATCGCTTGAACTTCCGTTCGTCCCCTTCGACGTCCGGGAAAGTACTTACAACGATTCCGAGTGGAACAGCAGTCAGCTCCCTCGCCGTTAAATCGAACTGGCATACGGTGCAGTACCAAGGGAAGACAGGTTATGTCATGGGGACATACTTGAAGAAAGGGGCTTCCGTCCCTGCCTCGACGACTGGAAACGTTGACTACAGTGGTTCGAAGATGTATGTCTTGATCTCGTCCGGTAACAGTGTCGCTCTTCGTGCGAATACTTCAACGCTCAGTGGTCAAATCGCCCGTCTCGGTCGGGGGACCCCTGTCGTCGTCACGAATCCGCGGCATCAAACGAAAGGCTTCGTCGCCGTCCGGACAGCAAGTGGTCAAAGCGGTTATGTCGATGCGACGTATCTGACACTGTTCCAACCGGCACCATCAAACCGTCCATTGCTTGTCCTTGACCCAGGTCATGGTGGACATGACGCAGGCGCGGTTCGTTACGGCGTTACGGAACGTGACATCGTTCTTGCAGTCACGAAACAAGTCGCTGAACGTCTTGCCGGAAAAGTCGATGTGACGATGTCACGTTATACAAACGATTACTACCCGTCACTTGGAGAACGGAGCGCCCTTGCGAACAGTCATGCGACGACTGCTTTCGTCAGTGTTCATATCAATGCTTCAACGAGTGAACAGGCATATGGAGCAGAGACCTTCTACTATAAGGGTGCTTCTTCGATCAACCTCGCTCAGAACGTTCAGCAACGTCTCGTCTCGTATGCTGGCATGCGTAACCGAAGCGTTCACTATGCGAACTATGCTGTCATTCGCGGCACACAAGCGCCATCGATTCTAGCAGAACTCGGTTTCCTCTCGAACAGTTCGGATCGTGCGAAACTTACGAATCCGACATATCAATCCCGCTACGCGCAAGCAATCGCGGACGGAATCCTCGCTTCGCTTTAAATCAACCGCATATTAAAAAGGATCGCTCAGGGAAGCGATCCTTTTTAAATACATAACTTTCAAGGAATGTCCTTCACCATCAGGGAATGGTTCAGACAAGGGAGCGACTAGCGAGGATTTGCTCAAGGGAAAGCAAATCTGTCGAATCGACACGATAGTCTGCCTCATGGAGTGCCGACTCCGGTCCGACTCCGACGGCATACATGCCGGCAGCGTGGATGGCAGTAATGCCAGCCGTCGCATCTTCTACACCGATGCAACGACTCGGTTCGACGTCGAGTGCTTCTGCAGCACGGAGAAACACTTCAGGGTGTGGTTTCGATTGTGCAACAGTCGCAGCGTCTACGATGTCATCGAAATAGTGTCGAACCTTTAATGCCTCAACGACCATCAGCGCATTTTTAGAGGCGGACGCCATTCCGATCTTCAGCCCAGCGTTTCGGATTTCATCGAGGAATGCAGTGATTCCAGGAAGAAGATCCTGTTCAGAGATGTGCTGGATCAATGTGACATAGTGTTCATTTTTCTTAGCGGCGAGTGCTAGCTTCTCGTCCTCTGAAAAAGCGTTTTGTTTTCCGCCAAGCGCAAGGATACGCTCGAGTGAATCCATCCGGCTGACACCCTTTAATGTCTCATTAAATTCCCGGTCGAACGGGATATCCAAATCCTCTCCTAATTGTTTCCACGCTAAGTAGTGATACTCTGCTGTATCGGTAATTACGCCGTCTAAATCAAAAATGACCGCTTCGATCGTTGGTGCCATCCGACATCCATCCTTTCTTCCATCGTCCATGCAAGGCAAGAAATCGAATGACTTTGCGCAAACGATTGCACTTGCCTCATGAATAATTTTACTGGTTCTCTCGACTCTTTGCAAGCGTTATCAAATATTTCTGATTCTTTGTTTTTAAAGCTGAGATACCTTCTTTTTGATAACGCTTTCAATTTTAAGGGAATGTTTTACTTATTTCGTTTTTTACTATTCGTTTTACAATTTTTAACTGCTATAATGACTTCATAGCATATGAGGGAGTGACGAAGATGTTTCAACGTGTTAAACAGTTGTTGAATGATCAAAGTCGAAGAGTTCATCGTTATGAAAAAATCGTAACGACGATCAATAGCTTAGAACGAGAAATGGAGCAAACATCTGATGAAGCGTTACGGGAGTTGACGATTTCGTTGCGGGAACGGCTACGAAACGGAGAACGGATTGATGCAATCTCACCAATGGCGTTTGCGCTTGTTCGAGAAGCGAGTAAACGGACGCTCGGCTTACGACACTACGATGTGCAGCTCATGGGCGGACTCGCACTACTGGAAGGACAAATCGCCGAAATGGCGACAGGTGAAGGAAAGACGCTCGTCGCTTCACTCGCGAGCTTCACCCAAGCGTTATATGGAAAAGGCGTTCACGTCATTACCGTCAATGAGTATCTAGCACGACGCGATGCTGAACAAATCGGTCAGATCCACCGTTTTTTAGGATTGCAGGTCGGAATCAATTCCGCTGAAGCAACGTTTGAGGAAAAACGGATTGCCTACGCAGCAGATATTACATACGGTGTCGGGACTGAATTCGGATTCGATTACCTGCGGGATCATCTGATCATAGAGCCGACGGAACGTCTGCAACGGCCCCTGCACTTCGCCTTAATCGACGAAGTCGATAGCATTTTAATCGATGAAGCGAAAACGCCACTCATCATGGCGGAACGAGACAGTGTCCACGAAGGATTACAACAACTCGTCCGTCATGTCGTCCAGACGTTTGAAGACGAGCGGGATTATACGTTTGATGAAGAAATCAAAGCCGTCGCCTTGACCGATCATGGCATCGAAACAATCGAAGAGGCGTTTGCGATTGATCATCTGTTTGCCGCCGAGCATTCCGTCCTCTTCCATTACGTCATTCAAGCCTTACGTGCCCATGTCGTTCTCAAACGAGATGTCGATTATATCATCAAGAATCAAAAAATCGCGCTCGTCGACCTCTTCACAGGTCGTCTGATGGAAGGACGCAGTCTATCCGATGGTTTACACCAAGCCCTTGAAGCAAAAGAAGGGGTTCCGGTCACGGAAGAGAACCGGACGACCGCCCAAATCACGATCCAACATTACTTCCGTCTCTATCATCAGGTAGCTGGAATGACCGGTACGGCGGCGACGTCACGGGAAGAACTTCAAAAGACATACGGCATGGACGTCGTGACGATTCCATCGAACCGCCCGAAAATTCGGATCGATGCAGAGGACGTCGTCTTTGCAACACGCGACGAAAAGCTAGAAGCCATCGCGCTGGCAACAAAATCGGCACACGTCACGGAACGACCGGTTTTGATCGGGACTTCATCGATTGAACAGTCCTTGCGCGTCGCGAAGACACTTGATGCGCACGGACTCACCTACGAGATCCTGAACGCTAAAACCGTCGATCAGGAAGTCCGGATCATTGCGGCTGCCGGACAAGCTGGTCGAATCACGATCGCGACCAATATGGCAGGTCGCGGAACGGATATTTTACTCGATGAAGCGGCACGACAACAAGGCGGCTTGTTCGTCATCGGTACCGAACGCCATGAATCGATCCGGATCGACAACCAGTTGCGTGGTCGGGCAGGTCGCCAGGGTGATCCTGGATTGACGCAGTTTTATCTTTCGCTCGAAGATGAACTGCCACGCCGTTTCGCGCGCGATCGCCTTGAGCGTGTGCAACAAAAAGTACGAAATACTGCCGGTCCGCTCACTTCGCGTGACGTCCGGGATCTATTGCAGTTCGCTCAGTCGACATGTGAATCTGTCAACCGAAGTGTTCGGGATGAACTCGTTCAGCTCGAAGAAGTCATCAGTGAACAACGGCAAGCGATCTATCATCTCCGGAACAGAATCGTTGATGCGATGTCACTCGAGGATATCGTTCAGCCATTTGCAGGACGTGTCTTGCCGTCGATCCTCGACCAAACACTCTCTGACGATCTCGTTCCAGAAGAATGGCCACTGGCTCTCGTCATGACAGAACTCGAGCAACTGTTACATCAACCAGTCACGTTAAAACGACTGGAGACGATCGACGAGATGAAACGACAACTCGAGCCGCTGATTGCTGAAACCGAAGCCCTACTCGTTGCCCATGTCACAGCTGAAAAAGAGACCGTCAAACGTTTCATCCTCCTTGCACTGGACGAGCAATGGACGCGCCACCTGACGGCGATGAACACTTTAAAAGAAGGGATTCATCTCCGCAGTTACGGACAAGAACAACCGGTCCGCATCTTCGAACGGGAAGGCATGGATTATTTTGAATATGCCATTGCAAGTTTCGAGAAACAGGTCCTTTCAGGCATCTGCCGCGCCGAACAGACACACGATAGCGAAGGAGAACTGCACCATGCACACGTCGAATGAAGTGTTCCGTCCCCCGCTCTACTTCACGGAGGACATGCCGATCGTCAAGGAAGATGAATACGTCTTTCGTCACGTCGTGAAACAACTGCCTGATCTAGAAGCCAATCAGATGGCGATCCATCTGTTTCAAGTCTTATCACACCGTCCGCTTCATGTCATCGCCTTGTTCCAAAACACGTTGTCTCGGTCGTTCCACCTGAATGACCTCGTCGTCCTTGCTTTATCCGGTGATGAACTTGTTGCTCGTAAAGTTCTCAGTATCGAGGAGGTCCCGGTCATCCTTCCGATGGCGACGTTACCGCTCTGGTTGACGTTTGAAGAAGACGAATGTTTCGTCGACCTCGAACAGTTGACGGAGCCGCTACAACTCGTCTTTTCAAGCGAGACTCTGACGGAGCTCTTCATCGAAGACGACTCCACGGAACTCGAGCAACGGATGATCCGCCAAGTCGCTTATTCGCATCCGACACCACCCGCAGACGGTTGGTCCCTCTTACCAGTTTCAATCATGCGCGAGCTAGACACTGTGACAGCAATCGTTCTCGTCCGTAATGCGAGCGATCAGACGCTGACACTCGAGGCGCTAACGCTTGAACTGATGGATGACGAAACGCCAATCGCAGATGTCACCCATCCCGGACTCTCCTTACCTGCTTATAGCCAACAAGCAATCCGTCTCCGTTTTTCCTGCACCGCCCCGCACGTCGATGCTCTCGGACTCCGCTATCTCCCACCTTCTTCATAAAAAAACGTCTCGGCACACAAGATGCCGAGACGTTTTCCTTATCCTTTTAAGAGTCCGATGACACGGACGTTGATTGCTTTTGGTTGGAACGCGAGCATATTTTCCATGTCTTGCGCGATTCGTTCTTGGACTTTTCCAGCTGTCTTGATGATCGACATGCCGTATTTGATATGCACAGATAAACTGACCGTGATGTCGCCGCCGACATCTTCGACTTTTACAAGTTTGACCATCTGTTTTTCCTGTAATTTCGAATCATCTGCTGTAAAGGCAATGCCTTCTGTTTCTTGAACGGCTACACCTGCGATGACCTCGATGACTTGTTGCGAGACGTTCACGACACCATCCGCATTATTTAAATTATATGACATACCTTCCACGCCCTTCGTCTAGTAATCCATCTATCTAAAGTGTAATGCATTCCGCTTTATTTTGAAAGGTCTTCCCGCTTCTCGACGATCGGACGAATATCGATCTCAATCAAAGGACGGAGGACACGGACGACGAGCGGGTGTATGATGATGCCAACGATTAGTAAGGCGACGCCAATCATGATCAGTAAGGCAAGCCATGCTTGCGGAACGAACGCATCCGTTACGTATTGGCGCCATGCCATGACGAAGAAGACGTGAAGCAAGTAGACATAGAGACTGAGTTCCCCTGCTCGCGTGATGAGCGGCAAACGACGCATTGGAATTAACATCATGAAACCGAGCGAAGCCGCAATCGATAAGAGGTAGATGACGCTATGCTTGAGTACACCAACCCACGCGTCACTATCATATTGTTCGACATATGGGAAACGATGCTTGAACGCATTTGCAAAGTCGACGATCTCTTTCGGCGTATCACGCCACGCTTCGAATAACAGGAAGCCCATGACGGCTGCGAACGTGATACCACCAATCAAACGGACGTTCATCCGTCGCTTGAAATTCTTCGGCATCTCGAAAATCCGGATGAACTCGTGCTCCGATAGATAGTTCCCGAGTAAGAAATACGGATAGAACATGATCAACTTGCGAAGTGCTAAGAAGCCCGTGTTCTCAAGCTCGAACCCATATAACAAAGCGAATGCGAGACCAAACCAGACATATCCTCGCAAGCGGACGACATACGGCGTTACGATATACCAGACGACCATAACGAACAAATACCAAAGTGCCCAGTACGGACGTAGTAGATGTGTCCCGATATTTTCCCCGGACAATAGTGGTAGCCCTTCTCCAAGTGTCGCCCAAGAACCAATTAAAATTTGCCAGACACAGTAGACGGCAAATAATTGGATGACACGTAAGTATTTATTTTCGCGGAAGAAATAACCGCTTAAGATAATGAATAATGGCATATGAAACGAGTAAATTAATAGATAGACCGTCTCGAGCAACTTTCCGTCATAATCAAACCGTAAATCCGTCAGCATGTGACCGATGACGACGAAAATGACAAGAAAACCTTTGATATTATCAAACCAAGGATTCCGATTCATGTTACACTACCCCTTATACTCCCTCGAAAGGAACGAATGTTTATGAAAAAGACACTCCTGATTCTATCCATCGTCTTGAACGTCGTTCTCCTTGCATTGTTACTGGGACGTAAACCGCTCGAAACCTTCGGAAGCGTCTTACCTGCAACGAGTACGACTCCAGTCACGACATTCCAATACGATAAGAACCCGAACTATGTCCGTTTGAATAGTCTATTCCATACTTATCAATACCCAAAATCAGCGAACGCTGTCATGTTAGGTGACTCGATGACGAATTTTGCCGATTGGCGCATCTTGATGGAGGATCCGACAATCATTAATTTTGGGATTCCTGGTGATACGACAGAAGGCTTTTTGACTCGCCTCGACCTGATTCTCGAGATGAAACCAAAACGCGTCTTCTTGATGGGCGGCATCAATGACATCCGTCACTATACGCCGATTCCACAAATTACCGAGAACATGACGACGATCGTGACGACACTTCGAAAAAATAACATCGACGTCGTCCTCCAGTCAACCGTTCCTGTGGCTCCAAAATATTCGGACTCTGTCCGAATCAATCGTGATGTCGAAGCGTTGAACCGGAACTTACAAAATCTCGCTCAATCGCTTAAAATCCCATTCGTCGACTTGAGACCTGTCTTGACGAACAAACAAGGTTATCTTCAGAATCGCTTGACGTATGATGGATTACACCTCGTCGGTGGGGGTTACCTGCGCTGGAGTGATGCCTTAAAACCTTATGCGTTGCAAGCAAACATAACAGCAAACAAATAAGCGATGGCGCATTAAAAAACGGCGCATCCCGACAATCGGGATGCGCCGTTTTTCGATTCTTAGTCTTCTTGGTTTTTAACACCCATATAAGCTGCAACGCTTGATGCTGAGAAAACAGCAACAGCAACGATTCCAACAGCGATCCAGATAACCTGATCCATCATTTCTTCATATCCCCCTTTATGTAACCGCTCACTTCTACATTTAGCGTACACGAATTTCGTCAAGAAAGAAACACATTTTCCATGTCTAATGACTAGACGATTCGGGAAAAAGTAACTATAGTAGAAGGACAACTATAAATTGTCAGAAAATTCGATTATTTAACAAGGAGGTGTTTCTGATGGCCACTTCATTGCTTACGCCGAAAGTGACGTTACGACATCGAAGTACTCTCAACTTTGGATATTGGCTTGTCATCGGATGCATAGGATGGGTGATGCTTGCCCTCGTCACGAATGTTGGTACCGTTCTTGGTCGTCTTCCCTTATATGAAAGCATTCCCCTCGCGATCCTTGTACTTGGACTCACAGGTATCGTACTAAAAATGGCGCGTGACGAGTGGTGGATTCATTATCTTGAACGTCAGACCCAGTATTATATCGGACATGAGACCGTGACCAGTTGGTGCACGACGATCGATAGCATGTGGCTGATCCGTAAGACGATGCGTCGTGAACTTCGCCTACTTTACCGGCAGCTCGCTCAGACGAAGGCATCGGAAGAAGTGAAACAGATCCTTGCCCTTCAGCTTGTCGAGCGTGGCGTGCTCATCGTCTACTCCCGTCCAAAAAGTGATCATCCCGCTTGAAGCGAAAAGAGGACTGCCCCATTACCTTCTAGAAGAGAAGCAGATGGGACAGTCCTTTTTTTAGTGTTTTAACCAATCGGTTGCTGCTTCGATCGTCGGCATGACAAGTTGGTGTCCGTAGTTCGACCATGTGACATCGACTGATGCACCAGCCTCCTTCAAGAGTGCTGACAACTCTTCTGTTTCCTGAGCGGGACAGATTGGATCATTACTACCGGCGCCGATGAACACACGAACATTTGATAAGTCCGGTAACATCACACCGCGACGTGGTACCATCGGATGCAGTAAGATGGCTTGTTTAAATAGTGCTTCTTCAAACAACATGTTCGCTGCGATGTTGGCCCCGTTCGAATAACCGACCGGAATGAGGCGATCGAGTGCGAAGTCACGTTCCGCTGCTTGTTCCTGTAAAAATTGAATCAATCGTGCTGTCCGTAAAGCGAGATCTTCTTCATCGAAGACGCCTTCTGCGAGCCGTTTGAAGAAACGTGGCATCCCGTTTTCCGAGACTTCTCCACGGACAGACAAGTAACCGGCTTCCGGGTCAAGCAGCGAGACGAGTCCGACGAGGTCTTGTTCCGTTCCGCCTGTGCCGTGTAAGAGTAAAAAGATCGGTGCATCCATTGTTTTTGGCGCTTGATATAAATGAATCATATGAGTCTCCCCTTCGGTACTGTAATAGGTGTTACGTGATTCGTGATCGCGGTGCGATGCGCTTCAAATTGTTCCGGCAACTTCAAGCCTTCTCCAAGCATCTCGAAGTCTTCATCGATCGCGAACCCTGGATTGTCAGTTGCGATTTCATGGAGGATGCGTCCACGGTCATGGAAATAGATCGACGTAAAGTAATTGCGATCTTTTACTTCAGTCGTCTGCAAACCGAACGCGTTGATCGCCTTCATCCAGTCGAGTTGTTCCTCTTGATCGGTTGCGCGCCAGGCGATGTGGTGAACGGTTCCCGTACCCGGACGACCAACCGGCATCTGACCATGGACGACATCAATGACATCTCCAAACTCCCCTTCCGCAATGTACCGGTCAACGGTCTCCGTCCGTTTACTGAGGGTGAGCCCCAATGTATCGGTCAGTAATTTGGCTGTGTCTGATGGATCTCGCGACAGTAATGTCGCTCCCGCAAATCCTTTGATGGCGACGTCACGCGTGACACCGTCGATTTCATAGCGACTGTCTCGTCCCGCCTTGCGTTCGACGAGCTCGATTTGAAGACCATGTGGATCTTCGAACGCGATCTGTTGCTCTCCGAAACGAACTGTTTCTTCAAACGAGACGTTCTTTTGCGTCAGCCGTGCTTTCCAGAAATCCGATGCACCGGCCGGAATCGCGTAAGCTGTCGTTCCGACCTGTCCGGCACCGACCTGTCCTCTCGCCATGCCTTTAAATGGGAAGAACGTGATGATCGTTCCGGGTGCACCAGACTCGTTTCCAAAGTAAAAATGGTACGTCCCTGGATCATCGAAGTTGACCGTTTTTTTGACGAACCGTAGTCCGAGAATCGTCCCGTAAAAATCAAGATTTTCTTGAGGATCGCCGACCATTGCTGAGATGTGATGGATACCTTGCGTTTTCATAGAATAGGTCCCTCCTTCAATCGTTACTGTTAACACAATAATAGTAACTAATGAACAAAAAGTAAACTAATTAGACTTATTTCCATTTCCCCTGGAACCTTTACCCAATTTTGACCGTAGGACACTATGTAACAATGGTACACTTGTCGTGCAACAGACATCTTTATAAGGAGGTTCTTATGTTAGAAATCAAACACATCACGAAGCGTTTCGGCGATTTCACTGCCGTTGATGCGTTGACGATCGAAGTGCCACGCGGACAAATCTTTGGTTTGCTTGGTGCGAACGGTGCCGGCAAGACAACGACGTTCCGGATGCTACTCGGTCTACTCCAACCGACCGAAGGTTCGATCACATGGAATGGAGAGCGTATTCCGACTTCAAAGATTGGATATCTTCCGGAAGAACGCGGATTGTATCCGAAAGTCCGAGTCGACGAACAACTCTTATTTCTTGCTGAACTCCGCGATATGAAACGGAAGGATGCAAAACGAGCACTGACCGAATGGCTCGAGTATTTCCAAATTCCTCAATATGAAAAAATGCGTGTCGAACAACTCTCAAAAGGAAACCAACAAAAAATCCAGTTGATCTCCGCCGTCCTACATAAACCTGAACTGCTGATTTTAGATGAACCATTTAGCGGACTCGATCCAGTCAATGCGGAACAATTAAAACGTGCCGTTAAAAAATTGACCGTCGATGGAACGACGATCGTCTTCTCGAGTCACCGAATGGATCATGTCGAAGAACTCTGCGAGCATGTTGCGATTCTCGATCATGGTAAGCCCGTCGTCGCTGGTTATCTTCCTGATATCAAGGCGAGCTATGGGAAGACCCGTGTCCTCTTGACGACGGATGCCCCACCACTCCTATGGGATAGCTTACCGGGTGTCCTTCAAGTTGAGTCGGACAATAATGGGCATGTCGTCCAAGTTTCTTCAAAAGAAACCGCTGACCAACTTCTCCAACATATCGTCAGTGAAGGACACCATGTTGATCGTTTCGTCTGGGATCAATTATCCTTGCAGGATATCTTCATCGAGGAGGTCGGAAAACGTTATGAACCGTAAATTCCTGACTTTATATCGCTTCAATCTATTACAGAAACTACGTGCCAAAAGCTTTTTGATCTCAACTGTTCTGATGGTCCTGTTTCTCGTCGGCTTCGGCAATATCGAACGGATTCTCGACTGGTTCTCGGGTGACGATCCGAAAGTCGCCCTCGTCAGTGAATTATCGACAGACCTTCGCCCTGCCTTGAAAAAGGCTGGTGTCACCTCAGACATCACACCGAAGGAGTATACGGTCGCAGAAGCACGTAAAGCGGTCGATCGAGGCACGTTTGACGTCGTAGCGATTGTCCAAGATTCTTATGACGTGACGCTCGTTAGTGCTAGTCCTGAATCCGAGTTACAGACACAAGTCGCGACGGTCGTCAAACAAGTCCGTGATCAAGCGGTCATCACGGATGCGAAGATTGACCCGAACGTTCTTGCGTCACTCGCTAAACCCGTTCCCGTCAAACAAGAGTTGACGTCGACAGGTGGAAAAAGTGAAGACGAACTCTTTGCTGCCTCCGCGCTCGTTTATGTATTGTTGTTTTTGATGTACTTCACGATCGCGATCTACGGTGGAATGATCGTCACGGAAATCGCGAATGAAAAATCATCACGGGTCATGGAGTTGCTGATCTCTGCGGCGAGTCCGATCCAGCACATGCTCGCGAAGATTCTTTCAATCGCTACCGTCAGTCTCGTACAATTGTCGATTCTCGTCGGTGTCGGCTACTACAGTGCTCAAAGTAGCAGTTTATTCAATCAGTTATCACTCGACTCCTTAAGTGCCCGAACAATCATTTATCTGTTCGTCTTCTTCTTGCTTGGATACTTTCTGTACGCGACGCTCCTCGCGGCACTTGGTTCGCTCGTCAGCCGGGTCGAGGATGCGCAGCAAGTGACGTTACCGGTCATCTTGTTAATCGTTGCTGCCTTCATGATTTCAATGTTCAGTCTGAACGCACCAACGAATCAAGCCGTCGTCGTCTTGTCATTCGTTCCGTTCTTTACACCGATGGTCATGTTCTTGCGTGTCATGTTGACCGATGTACCGCTATGGCAAGTTTCGATTTCCCTCATTTTAATGCTGATCAGCATTTCGCTCGCCTTATTTGTCGGAACGAAATTCTACCGTGGTGGTGTTCTGTTCTACGGATCGAATCCGCTTAAACAATTACGCCGGATCTTAAGCGGACGCCGGTAACAGTTTACAAGACGAATCGTTTCCGCTATCGTTAGGTGAGAAAAAGCCTTTAGGAGGAACTACGTTATGCGGTCTCGTTTTTGGGCAGCGATCCTTTTCACAGCTGCTGCCATGGTCTCGTCACTTGTCATGTTCACGAAATTCCCGCAAGCGAGTGCGACATGGGAACTCGTCATTGCCTACGGAGGCATGGCGTTCGTCTCTAGCCTCTTTTGCTGGTCCTTCGTCGCGGTGCGCCGCCAGTCTTCCCGTTTATACGGTAGCTGGGTTGGTGTCTTCATCGCCGGATTGACTGTCTTACTTGTCTGTCTCGCGCGATTCGTCTTGCGTGGTGATGTGATGATGATTTTCAAGTGGCAAGCGATGCTCGGTAGCTTAACTCTCAATTTCGGCTATGTCGGTTGGGTACTCGTCATTGCGAATGCGATCATCGGTTTCATCATCGGTCGGACACGTCAAAAGACGCGTCGTCCACGTCCGATGCCACAACGTCAATAAAAAAGTCGCTGTCTTCTGAACGTCAATCAGAAGATAGCGACTTTTTTTCATTTTCGGTGATAACGAGAGCGGCTTTTCCGGTCGCTATAATCCGCATAATAAGTCGAACTGGACAAAGAAATCCCGTCCGTCATACGATCGAGGTATTCATCCAGTTGCATCATCGATGGTAATTTATCCTCAAATAACTCATACGTCTCTTCAGCTTGATCGCGTTGCAACTCTCCTGCTTCCATGACGGCTTCGACGAGCTCATGAAAGATCCGTTGCTCGGTAGCACTCATCGTCTGCTCGATCCGTTTGACATCCTCATCATACATTAAATCAAATAGACGCATTCGCTCCTCGAGCTGTTCCTCGACCCACGTTCCGTCTTGTCCGAGCGTCTGTTCATAAGCAAGCTTCATCTCTTCGAGCGGTGTGTTCTGTTGCATGATGAACTTTAACGACTCTCCCGTCCAGATATGCCGTGCCAAATAACTGGCATCGATGTTCAAGACGTCCGCTAATGCTTCGATGTAGGGTTTAGTTGGATAGACTTCGCTGAGTTCCGTCCGACGGATGAAATACGGTGCGACACCAAGGCGTTCAGCCAATTGTTCGATCGTAATCCCGGCACGCTCTCGTAAGATACGGATCCGGTCACCGTAACCCCGATATGGTGAATGGTCTAGCATACGATTCCCTCCCTTGTTCCTATGGTATCATCATACCCTTGAATCCGGTGTCGGATACATCGAACTTTTGGATGAATTCCGGAACAGATGGCGTGGGTAGCGTAACCAAATCGGTAAGACACTTAAGAAGTATCCGATCGTGACGATACTGA
The DNA here is from genome assembly GCF_002440475.1 of Exiguobacterium sp. UBA6282. Classification (NCBI taxonomy): domain Bacteria; kingdom Bacillati; phylum Bacillota; class Bacilli; order Caryophanales; genus Exiguobacterium; species Exiguobacterium sp. UBA6282. Next base: position 125,112 of record NZ_DJUM01000014.1, read on the forward strand.
TCCAAAATGCGGCTAAGTTGAGGAATGATCCGACCTGTAGTCCGGCTCGGGTCACGACGACTTGGAACAATAAGAAAGCATGAAAAACCGAGATCAGGTACGGAATGAGTAAGACCGCACCATACTTCATGAGCAAGTAACGGCGGATATTCCCGGAACCGAACCCTAACGCAAACAATGTCTTCATTCGTTTTTGTTCTTGTTCCGCCGTCATCTGCATCCACACATGCAGGAAACTTGCATTGATGACGAACAACCAGATCGTCAGGAGGATGACGACGAACGTGACGAGGCGCACGATCCGGATGCCGTCGATCTCATCCTCCGTCTCATTGATCAACTGATAAGGAACCGACTGTTTTCCATCTAGCTTTGCTGCAGACTGGATGTTGCGGACAATCTTCATCCACTGTTCCCAGTCCTTTGTTCCGTAATCATGATAGGCTGGCGTATCAAAGACGACGATTTGACGGACAGGTTGCTTCAGTGTTTGAAAGACGGCATCACTGACGACGAACATCGTTTCGATCCGGTAGTTGTAACCGAAGACTAAATCATGGGAAGCAGCGGGAAGCAATTCAAAGTCGGCTTTTTCCATCGCCTGTTTCGCTTTTTTCATCGTCGGCGTGTTCTCTTCCAGTTGTACTGGACGTGCCGGTACGAAGAAACTCTGTCGACCGGTCGCTGTCCGCTCCTGAAAATGCAGTTGACGCATCATCTTGTTGTACGCTGAAATCGGTAAGAGCACCCGTGTTCCATCTGCCTTCACTTGAATATCCTGCTGGTAGCGATCCGGGAACGCCTTGGTCATCGTCTGCTTGATATCCTTCAATCGTTTCGTCGGCTGAGCGGACTCTTCATAATAGACGAGACCGAATTGGTTTTGTGACGATAAATCGAGTCCGACCAATTGAAATAAGAAAACGAGACCGACTGCTGTCAACGCACACGACGTCAAAATCGTCCCGAGAGCAATCAACGTACTATTCGTCCGGAGTTGATTGGCGATTTCCGAGACGATCAGCTTCCGAAGCGACAGACGACGAGGACGGTATAATTGGGTCAACCACGGTAAGACATACCGGCAAATGAAGAACGATCCGATGAAGATGACGAGGGGAAATACGATGTAAAATTCGTACATCCGAATGAATGCGAGCGTATACCCGTAGATCAGAGTCAACAAAGCAATGACTTGTATCAGAATCCAGATCCGTCGTCGAAACGGAGACCGTAATCGAACCGGTCGGTCGGGACGAAAGCGATAGATCGCGAGAACGGTTGCCGTCAGTAAGACGATGAGGGCACCACCAATCAAGGCGAGGATTGCATAAAATGATAACTCGAATTCAATCGGTGGCAAGAACATGACCTTAACGACAGAGAGTAATAACATCTTCGTCAAGACGTTTCCAAGCACTAGTCCTGCCGTAATCGCAAATCCACCGACGATCAAGACCTCAATCAAAAAATATTTTAAGAAATGCGACAGTCCACTGCCGAGTGTTCGCATCGTCCGCAAATCATTCTTACGGTGCTCAAGCATCGTGTACGTCGTCGAATAAATGAACAGGACACTAAAGAGTAAGATGATCAGCTCCGCGGTGAAGACGAAGAAAATCGTCAGCTCGATGACCTGGTTCAATTGACTCAATACCTTGGCGACATTTTGGAACGATCTATTCGTCAACAAGTTCCAATAACTCGTCACGATTGTCATCGCGATAATAATTGTCAAGGCGTAACCGTAGTACAACCGCTGATAGCGGCGGATGTTACGTAGGGCGTATTGCAGATAATTGATGCTCATCCCCTCCTAATAACGATAATGATTCGATGACCCGTTGGAAAAAGATACGTCGTGGCTCATCACGGAATAATTCCGTCTGAATGCTACCGTCTTTGAGAAACAAGACATGATTACAGTACGACGCGACTTGCGGATCATGCGTCACGATGACCATCGTCATCCCGGTCGCATTCAACTCGGCTAGGACGTCCATGACATGTTTCGTCGATTGAAAATCGAGTGCTCCGGTTGGTTCATCCGCGAGTATCAGACGCGGGGTATGGATCAAGGCACGACCGATTGCCGTTCGTTGTCGTTGTCCGCCACTTACCTCATCGACCTGTTTATCGAGCAGATCGTCAATCTGTAGACGATGTGCCAACTCTTCCATCTCTTCCCGCGCGAGCTTCGCCTTTTTCCCCGACAGCATCAACGGAACGAGCATGTTTTCACCGAGTGTCAACGAGTCGAGTAGATTGAATTCCTGAAAGATGATCCCGAGCGTCTCGCGCCGAAAACGTGTCATCTCTTTTCGCTTGAACGTCGCTGTATCGACGCCATCGATCAGAATCGATCCCCAGCTCGGTTCGTCAAGTGTCGCAAGCAAGTTGATCAGTGTCGATTTGCCGCTACCGGACGGTCCCATGACGGCAACCATCTCACCTTCCTCCACCCGAAAGTTCAAATCGGTCAACGGTTGCTCCGTCACCTTTCCGGGATAAACCTTCCCCAATTGTTTGACTTCAATCATGTGCACGACCTCCTACTAATCGAATCCGGCATGTCGTGCCGACACCTTCTTCACTCTCGAGTTCGATCTCGTGCCCGAGCTTCAAGCAAACTTGTTGGACGAAATACAAGCCCATCCCGGTCGATTCCCCGTAGCGGCGCCCATTCTCACCCGTGAAGAACGCATTAAAGACACGCGGAACATCTCGTTTCGGAATTCCGACACCATCGTCTTGAATCGACAAGACGACCTGCCCCTTTGTCACCTCTGCCGTCAGAACGACTTCTCGACCATGCCCCGTTGTATACTTGATCGCGTTCGTCACGAGCTGTAAGACGAGGAAACGAAACCACTTCGCATCCGTATAGACATACACGTCCTCGGCGATGTCGAGTTTCGGGTAGACCTGGTTTTTGACGAACAATCGTTTTTCTTGATTGATGATGCTCGTCACGAGCGGCTTCAACACCAGTCGTTCCGCCTTCAAGTCTGTCTCGATTGCTTCTAAGCGTGACGAGTAGAGCATTTGATCGAGTCCACTGCGTAACCGATCAACCTCTTGACGTAAATCTGCTTGATAGTGTTCTCCTGGATGTTCGAGGATCAGTTCGATGACAGATAATGGTGTCTTCATCTGATGAATCCATTGATCGACATACCGATGTCGTTCTTTTTCTTTTCGTCGCTCAGCAAACAGGCTATTGCGAAACAATGTCTGTTGCCGCTCTAAAAATTGTTCGACGGCAACGGAAATCGGTTCTTCGCTATCACTACGAATCGGTTCTGCGACTGACTGGACCGGTTGTTGCATCCGTCGTAACAGCGGAAGCATGCTGAAGAAACGATAGCTGAGATAAATCAAGAGACCGATGCTGTTCAAGAGGACGATGTAAAAAAATGCTGCCGGACGATAGAGGTCGTAGAGCCATAAAATAGCGTATAAAATGAGCATCTGTCCGGTAAAGAAGATGGTACCCGGTATCACGTGCCGTAAAAAAAGCTTCATGGCTCAAGAACCAGTTTATAGCCGACACCTCGAACCGTCTCTAGACCAGCAACTCCGATTTCTGCAAGTCGCTTACGGACACGGGTGATATTTACATTCAATGTATTCTCATCGACAAACGCTTCGTCATCCCAAATCCGTTCGAGTAAGTCACCCCGACTAACGATTCGTGGACTTGCCGTCAGCAGCATCTCAAGGATCAGCCCTTCTTTTTTCGACAGCTCGATCGACTGTTCCCCGTACTCGACGATATAACGGTCTAAGTACAGTGTGACACCCTCTTTCGTCACCGTCCGCTCATCCGCCTCGTTCGACAATGTGCCATACGCCCGGCGAATCTGACTTTTAATTTTCGCGATGACGACCGCTCCTTGGAACGGTTTGACGATATAGTCATCAGCACCATATTCGAGCGCCATGACTTGATCCATCTCGCCGACACGTGCCGAGATAAAGAGAATCGGTGCCCGTGTCTTCATCCGTAATTGCCGACACCAATAGAAACCGTCGAACTTCGGTAAATTAACGTCTAATAAAATGACATCAGGATTCGTTTCCTCGTAGATCGCGATGACATCCCCTCGTCCATCCTCGACGACGACCTTAAAATCATAACGTTCGAGTAGTTCCTTTAATAATGTCGCGATTTTCACATCATCTTCGACTAATAAAATCGTATGCATCGTTCACGTCAACTCCTTCTGTTTCTATCATAACGAACTCAAAAAGGACTGGAAACGATTATTCCGTTTCCAGTTCTGTGTATCCGTATTTAGTTCATCCCGTCACGATGCGGCGGTAAGCACGAACCGTGACGATATAGTAGATCAGATAGACGATCGTATAGCAAACAATCGCAAGTAATGTCGGACGGACGATATTGTAGTTCAACAGTTTCTGCAGGACTTGCATCGCAACTAGACTATGAACGAGTCCGAGGACATACGGTAAAGAGAAGACGAATCCGACGAGGCGACGGATGATACCCGTTTGTTCCTTTTCATCGACACCAATCTTTTGAATGATCGCAAACCGTTGTTTCGATTCTTCTGCTTCCGCGAGCATCTTAAAGTAGATGATTGAACCTGTCGCAAGCAAGAAGACGAGACCGAGGAAGCCGGCAGCAAACGCAAGCAAACCGGTCGTTGCCGTCGTCATCGTATAGACCGGATAGTACGCTGCCATCTCTGTATCCGCTTGTTTTCCATACAGTTGCGTTAATTGCTTTATCAGTCCATCGTCATGACGTTCATCCGAAAATTGATAATTCGTCAGCGTAAAACCTTTTTCCGGCATCTTTGCAAACGCATCGTCGTTTACGACGAGGGCAAGCCGCTGTTTCTCATAAAGTTGAGCGATCGGTAGATTCGTCGCAGCGGTGATGCGAAAGGACTCATGGACATCCTTGATTTTGACACCGACCGGCGATTTGACTTTCATCTTCAACAAATCGTTTCCTTTAAATGTTTCAAGGACGATTGCTTCGCCTCGTTTTGGTTCTTTAATGACCGTTTGACCGTTTGCTTTCGCAAGCTTCACGTAATCCGAGTAATTGACGTAACTAAATTGCCCTGGCTGATCTTCGTAAGCATAGGTTTGATAATAGCGTGTGAACGTCAGCGGGTTCGGAAGCTCAGTCATCTTGTGATCGACGTTCTTGACGTTGACCATCGTCCGGCTGTCGATCTTCTGGTCGGACTTGGCAATCAGCTGTTCCGCTTCCGCTTGTTTACTCGCAATCGACAGACTGTACGGGACTTGCTCCTCGACAGTCTGATCGATGAAATAATAGATCGATGTCGCTGTACCGACTGTCGTCAATGTCACGGCAGTAATGACCGTGATCGTCGACAGCATGACAGCGTTCGATTTGATTCGTGACAGCAATTGTCCGTGCAGAATCAAATTCGTTCCTTTGAAATGTCGCGCTTGATTACTTAAGAGGCGTAATAAGAAGATCGTGAAGTAACTCATCGTTCCAAATGTCCCGAGGATCACACACAGCATCAAGAGCGGTGCGACAATCGTAAAGCGATCCATCAACGGTTGTCCCGTCAAATAGTAACCGATACCAATCAAAACGACCGAAAGCACGGCTAGGATCGGATGGACTTTCGGAAGGGATTCTGCTTGTTGCTCTGCCTTGAACAATTCAATCAATGTAAAACGATAGATCGTCCGGGCTGAACGTAAGGCAATGATCAGGAAGATCAAAAGGAAGACGCCGATCGTCTGCATGACGGAAGCCCCGCTGATCGTAAAGGTCGCATCGACTCGCATCGCCATGACGGAAGCCAGCAACTGTACGAAATATTTCGATGCGACTGTTCCGATTGCAATTCCGAGGATTAGACCGATCACTCCATACCCCATCGTCTCAAGGAAGATTAGTCGGGCGATCTGTCCCCGCTCTAAACCGAGCAACGCGTAGAGACCGATTTCCTTCTTACGGCGGCGTAAGAAGAAGTCACTTGAATACCAGATGAAGATAGCAGAGAAAAGCGCTAGAATAACACTCGCTCCAGTAAAGACCGTTCCTAATTTTCCGTACAATTCATTCGCCTGAAGCATCGCTTCGTTTGATCGAATCGCAAGGAACGTGTAGTAAATGAGAATCGCGAACGTGACCGCACCGAGGTACATCACGTTTTGACGGATGTTTTTTAGATTTTGAAACGCCAGTTTAGACAAACTCACGGACGGCACCTCCGAGTTCGCGTTGGACTTCCATGATCTGCTCGAAAAAATCCTTCTGTGAACCGAAGCGATGGACTTCCTTGAACAGCTCTCCATCCTTGACGAACAGAATTCGTTCTGCATAAGACGCCGTCATCGGGTCGTGTGTCACCATTAAGATCGTCGCGCCTTCGTCGTTTAGTGACTGCATCGCTTCAAGCAATCCTGTCGCTGACTTTGAATCAAGCGCACCGGTCGGTTCATCCGCTAAGATGAGTGACGGATCATGAATGATCGCACGGGCGGCAGCCGTCCGTTGTTTTTGTCCTCCCGATAGTTCGACCGGACGTTTATCGAGTAGGTCCTGGATACCGAGTTGATGCGCCACACGATCGACACGCTCTAAGATCATCTTTTTATCGACGTTCGCGAGTGAGAGTGGTAAGGCAATGTTTTCCCGGACCGTCATTGTATCGAGGAGATTGAAATCCTGAAAGATGAAGCCAAGTTGTTCCCGGCGGAAACGTGCCAATTGTTTTTCCTTCATCGCCGTCACGTCTGCTCCATTGATTAAAATCGATCCGTCCGTCGGCTGATCGATTGTCGACAGCAGATTAAGCAACGTCGATTTACCGGCACCGGACGGTCCCATGATACTGACGAATTCCCCTTCATGGACACTGAGCGTCGTCGGACGTAGTGCTTCGTGGCGTGCCGTTTTCGTTTGATAGGTTTTTGTGATCTGTTCTGCTCGTAAGATTGCTTTCATTTCTAATGCCTCCTGTGTTTGATTCGTTACACTCAGTCTAGTCCTTCCATGCTTTTCTCAAAATGGACTTTACTTTCACTTCTCTTACAAAACGGTAAGACAAGGGAGGAGACATCAAAAAAGCCCCCATCCGTAAGGGATGGAGGCGTGTCGTATCTTATTTATGTGTTGCTTTGAAGAGCTCTGTGTCGCCTGCGACAACAGAAGTTCCTTCAGCTGGTACAGCTGAAAGCGTGAATTGATCGTGATTTGTCACGATGATCGGTGTGATCGTCGATGGTGCGTTTGCACGGATGTACTCGAGATCGAACTCGACGAGGACGTCTCCTGCTTTGACTTTGTCACCTGACTGGACGTGAGCCGTGAAGCCTTCGCCTTTGAGGTTAACTGTATCAAGACCAACGTGGATCAAGAGTTCAAGACCATCTTCACCTTTTAGACCGATTGCGTGTTTTGTCGGGAAAATCGTTTCAACCGTTGCGTTGATCGGCGAGACGACTTTACCTTCTGTTGGCTCGATCGCGACACCGTCGCCCATCATTTTTTGAGAGAAAACTTGATCGGGTACGTTCTCGATGTTGACGATTTTACCTGTAAGTGCAGAAGCAATTTTCGTGTTTCCTGCGTCGTTACCACCAAACAATTTTTTTAAGAATCCCATGATACTATCCCTCTACTTTCTCGATCGTTTTTCTTCCGAATGGAAGTTTCGATTTTTTATAGGAGTAAGCTGTTAGACAGCTCGCTCACGTTCTCACAAAAAGCATACGTTTGTCCCTCTGGTTTTGCAAGTATTTTTGTGTGATAATAGTTAGAAATCAAAAGGAGGCGCTTACATGTTGCCATTTTCAGAAATTACATATGTCCGTCCTGATCTTGCTTTGCTTGAAACATCGATGAATCAAGCAATCGCTCGACTAACGGAAGCCACACAGGTAGATGAAGCAAACGCAGCCATCACTGAGATTAATACCCTCAGAAATCAATTTGAAACGGCAAGCCAGCTCGTCGAAATCCGTCATACGATTGATACACGCGATACGTTCTATGAAACGGAACAAGGGTTCTTTGATGAAGCAAGCGCGATCTATCAGGGATATGTCTCAAGCTATTATCAAGCGTTGACGACGCATCCGCTTCGCAATGAACTCGAACGGACGCAAGGCAAACAGTTATTCCTAATCGCGGAAGCGAGCCTAAAGACGTTTTCGGAAGAGATCATTCCAAAGCTCCAAGAAGAGAACCGTCTCTCAAGCGAATATACGAAACTGATGTCTTCTGCTCAAATCGAGTTTGACGGGAAGACGCTTAACTTATCGCAGTTCGGTCCTTACCTCCAATCACCAGACCGGGCTGTTCGTAAAGCCGCTTCAGAAGCCCGCTATGGCTACTTAAAAGAGCAAGGGGAAACGATCGATACAATTTACGATAAACTCGTCCGTATCCGGACAGACATCGCAAAGACACTCGGTTTCCCATCGTTCGTCGAACTCGGATACGCACGGATGCTTCGCGTCGATTACAATCAATCGATGGTTGAACAATATCGCGAACAGATCCTTGAAACGATCGTCCCGCTCGCGACACAACTTAAAGAACGCCAGCAACGACGCATCGGTGTCGATCACTTGTACTACTACGATGAAGGATTCGCCTTCAAGTCTGGGAACGCGACACCTAAAGGCGAAGAGTCATTCATCATCGAAGGCGGCAAAAAGATGTATGCGGAGATGTCACCGGAGACGAACGAGTTCTTCAACTACATGCTCGACCGGGAAGCACTCGATTTAACGGCGAAGCCTGGAAAAGCGGGCGGTGGGTATTGTACCTACATCGCAGACGAAAAACTCCCGTTCATCTTCTCGAACTTCAATGGAACGGCAGGCGACATCGATGTCCTGACACACGAAGTCGGACATGCGTTCCAAGTCTATGAGAGCCGTCACCTGACTGCTCCAGAGAGTGCCTTCCCGACGTATGAAGCGTGCGAGATTCACTCCATGTCGATGGAGTTCTTTGCTTATCCATGGATGGAAGAATTCTTCGGTGAAGAGACGGCGAAATACAAATTCAATCACCTCGCAGGAAGCGTCACGTTCCTTCCATACGGCGTTGCGATTGATGAGTTCCAGCACGTCATCTACAACCAACCGGAATTGACACCAGCTGAGCGTCGCGAAGCATGGCGGACGATCGAGAAGAAATATTTGCCGCATCGTGATTACGAAGCGAATGATTATCTCGATTCAGGTGCCTGGTGGCATCAGCAAGGGCACGTCTTCGGAAGTCCCTTCTACTACATCGATTACACGCTCGCTCAAGTCTGTGCCTTCCAGTTCTATGCTTGGATGGAACAGGACCGGGAAGCAGCTTGGACATCATATCTCGATCTCTGTCGTGCCGGTGGATCGGAAAGCTTCCTCACGCTCGTCGAGCGCGCTGGATTGAAGTCTCCGTTTGCACCAGGTACGGTCGAAGCAGCGGTCGCACCGGTCAAAGCGTATCTCGAACAAGCAGACGACCTCGTACTCGATCGCGTTTAATAATTATTTTCATCAATCTAAAGTTCACGCTTACAATGAACGTTTCTGTCATCCCCGCTTTCCACAGGCGGGTGATAAGACCCGGCACCTCGCATTTCATGCGGTCTGTCGGGTCTTATCTAGCCCTGACGAAAGCGAAAATCGTGCTTTCTTTTCCTGTAGGAGTCGAGGGTGAACATTCACGTTCTCTATTTATCGAATGAAAAAAGGTGAGTTTCCAGTCCGGAAACTCACCTTTTTTCATTT
>NZ_DJUM01000014.1:134975-136737 GCF_002440475.1 Exiguobacterium sp. UBA6282
CCTTCAGCGACGACGTCATACTTCAGCGTATGTGCGAGCTTGATGATCGTCTCGATGAGCGGTGCGTTCGAGCATGCATCCGGACCACTGATGAACGAACGGTCAATTTTCAGTCGCTGAATTGGCAAGCGACTCAAGTACGACAAGGAAGAATACCCCGTACCAAAGTCATCAATCGCAAGACGATACCCCATCTGATGCAACTTCTGTAACGCATCAAACACGCGTGTGTCTGAAAAGACACCGAATGATTCCGTAATTTCAAGTTCCATCCGTTGTTCGATTCCCGGATGAACTTCTCGGACATCAGTCAGATAATCGACGATCCGACCGGAGACGAGTTCTTTGACGGATAAGTTCGCTGAGACGCGTAGTACTCCGAGTTCCGTATCCTTCCACTCTTCGACTTGTCGGACCGTTTCGGCAACGACCCACATCCCGATCTCTTCAATCAACATCGATCGTTCGGCAATCGGAATGAAGATCGCCGGACTGATCATCCCCCGTTCAGGGTGGAACCAGCGCAGGAGCGCTTCACANNTGACCGGTCGCGAGATTGATTTGTGGTTGATAGAACAATTGTAGCTCGTTCTTTTCGATCGCGTCCCGCAGTTCTCCTTCGAGGACGACGGATTCGAGATACTCGGCACTCATCCAGGATTCGAACCAGACCGGTCCGCCTTCTGTCTGTTGCTTCGCATGCTGCATCGCGATATCAACCGAAGATAANNAAGGACGTGACGGCTACTGCATCATCGGGGTACCGCACCATACTCATACTGATGCTGACATTGACATACTCCCCATCGATCTCATAGACGTGTTCGATGACTTGCTTCAATTTCTCGTAATCAACGATATCCTGTTGTGCAACCAACACGGCGAATTCGTCTCCCCCGATTCGTGCGGCTTGTCCCGTTCCGATGAAATGATGTTTGAGTCGATTGGCGAGATCTTTCAAAATCTGATCGCCTGCACCATGTCCGTAAATATCGTTGATCCGCCGGAATTGTCGAACGCTGATGGTGACGAGTTCTCCCGGCTGAGGTGCTTTCAACGCATCTGCCATCTTTTGTTCAAAGCCATTTCGATTCAACAGTCCCGTCAACATGTCAAAGAGTGCGAGTTGTGTGATCCGTTCTTCGCGCCGGAACTGATCCGTTTCATCATGACAGGATAAGTAAAGTGCAACGCCTGTATCGTCTTCTTTGTTTGCGACATGGACGATGTTGACGAACATGCTTAAGATTTCTTCATCGAACAACATCTTGCAACGAATCGTTTGACTATGGCCTTCCAATGATTGCTTCAACGCTCGCCGCATCCGATTCAAATCAGCCGGATGGATCAGTTCTTCGATCGTCCATCCGGCCGTCGCTTTCGTCAATTGTCGAAAGCGTTCGTTTCCGTTCACAATCGTATAGTCAGATGACATCGCAAGAATCGGATCTGTATTTTGTGAAAAGAGCGACTCGATTTCCGCTTTTTTCTGCTTGATTTCTTTTGTTTTGGCATCATTATGATCGAGCAACCCGGCGATGATGGCCGTCATCGTCCGAAACGCTTGGACGACAGGTTGAAAATCATTTCGCTCCGGTACTTCATAACCGGATTGCCGGCGGTCTTCTGCAAAGGTATTCGCTTCTCCTTTCAGTAAGGATAGATCTTGGCGAAAGGCGCGTAATAACGATAAGGTCAAAATCAACAGTCCAAGAATTAAGACACTGGTTACACCAAAGAGAAGCCAGGCATTGCGAATGAT
>NZ_DJUM01000014.1:136745-137050 GCF_002440475.1 Exiguobacterium sp. UBA6282
TGATGGCCTCGATCCTGCATTTCTTGTGCGACTTGGTTGAGTTCTTGATCGTACAGACGATACATACTCGATTCATATTCTTCCGCTTGTCCTGCCAAAGCAGCGTAGGTCTCGACTTTTGGAGCACGTAATAGATCATCGAGCGTTTGTGTATAGGCAGCCATCTGTTCCCGCATTGTTGCGACATCTTGCCGTCCCGTATCGTCCTGAAGAGGAATCACATCATACAATGATTTGATGAGTGATGCCTGGCGTATCGGTAAATCAATCCGCATCTGCTGAATCCGTAATCGATCAATCGAGCT
>NZ_DJUM01000004.1:0-334 GCF_002440475.1 Exiguobacterium sp. UBA6282
ACGGGGCAACAGTTATTGTACGCCTTAGATGAACAGGTTCGTAAGTTCGAAGCGCAAGGTTTGGTAGAAAAATATGAAGGATGGGAATTCCTTCGTGCCATCATCGATGACAATGGGATCTGTCGTGGAGCGGTTTGTCAAAACCTCCGGACGATGGAAATCGAGGCATTTGCCGCGGATTCTGTCATCCTCGCGACAGGTGGTCCTGGGGTCATCTTCGGAAAATCGACGAACTCGGTTATCAACACAGGACAAGCGGCAGCAGCTGTCTATCGTCAAGGTGCGATCTATGCGAACGGTGAGTTCATCCAGATTCACCCGACAGCGATTCCTG